>JBBQIH010000027.1:0-13331 GCA_038324725.1 Cyanobacteriota bacterium
ACCACGCCGTTTTCACTGATGGCCCGGTGCAGCAGCAGCCGGCCGGAGCCGATCCGTTCCAGATCGAGCTGTGCCTGCAGATCCCGCCGCGGGTGCAGGGCGGTCACCTCCCCGGTGGCGGTGAGGCCCAGGGAGCCGCCCTTGAGCAGCCGGTCGAGCAGATGGGCTCCCCCCTGCCGCTGGGCCTCCCCGTGGCCGCCGCCGATGGGCAGCACCAGGTCGCCACCGCCACCGCCACCCTGGGCCCCGAGGCCCTCGAGCTGGGCCTCCCGGAAGCGGATCGGTGGATCGCTGGGGCCAATGTTGAGGTGCAGGCTGCCCTGATCGGTGAATTCGGCGTTGGCGGCCACCACCACGTCGGTGCTGTCGTAGGCCTCCGCCAGCCCGGCCTCGGCCACCAGGGCGCGGAAGTCGGCGGCGGCCCGCACCCGCAGCATCCCCTTGCGCTGACGCTGTCGCAGGGCCGATTCACGACGGGGCGGCAGGGTCATCATTAGAGTGGGCTGTGCCCCATACGGTCTTGCATGGCGGATCCAACCGGACCCGGTGAATCCGACGGACGGATCATCCAGACCGACTTGCGCATTGAGATGTCGCGCTCCTACCTGGAGTATGCGATGAGCGTGATCGTGGGTCGGGCCCTGCCCGATGCCCGCGACGGTCTCAAGCCGGTGCACCGGCGCATCCTCTACGCGATGTACGAGCTCGGTCTCACCAGCGACCGGCCCTACCGGAAATGCGCCCGCGTTGTCGGGGAGGTGCTTGGCAAGTACCACCCCCACGGCGACACGGCGGTCTACGACGCCCTGGTGCGCATGGCCCAGGACTTCTCCATGCGCATGCCCCTGATCGATGGGCACGGCAACTTCGGGTCGGTCGACAACGATCCGCCGGCCGCCATGCGGTACACCGAGTCGCGCCTGCAGGCCCTGACCACCGACAGCCTGCTGGAGGACATCGAAGCCGAGACCGTCGATTACATCGACAACTTCGACGGCTCCCAGCAGGAACCCACCGTGATGCCGGCGCGGGTGCCGCACCTGCTGCTGAATGGCTCCTCTGGCATCGCCGTCGGGATGGCCACCAATATCCCCCCCCACAATCTCACCGAGCTGATCGACGGTCTGCTGGCCCTGATCGACGACCCGGAGATCGAGGACCGGGCCCTGATGGCGATCATCCCCGGACCCGATTTCCCCACCGGCGGCCAGATCCTCGGCAGACGAGGCATCCGCGAGACCTACACCACGGGCCGTGGGTCGATCACCATGCGCGGTGTCGCTTCCATCGAGACGGTGGAGGCCAAGGGTCGCCCCGACCGGGACGCGGTGATCATCACCGAGCTCCCCTACCAGACCAACAAGGCCGCCCTGATCGAGCGCATCGCTGAGCTGGTCAACGACAAGAAGCTCGAGGGCATTGCCGACATCCGCGACGAAAGCGATCGCGACGGCATGCGCATCGTGATCGAACTGCGCCGCGACGCCTACCCCCAGGTGGTGCTGAACAACCTGTTCAAGCTCACGCCGCTGCAGAACAACTTCAGTGCCTACATGCTGGCCCTGGTGAAGGGGGAGCCCGTGCTGCTCACCCTCGGCCGCATGCTGCGGGTGTTCCTCGATTTCCGCATCGGCACGATCGAGCGGCGCACCCGTTACTTCCTGCGCAAGGCCCAGGAGCGCGATCACATCCTGCAGGGCCTGCTGCTGGCCCTCGACCAGCTCGATCCGATCATCGCCCTGATCCGGGCCGCCCCCGACACCGCGACGGCCCGGGCCCAGCTGCAAGAGCGCCATGGCCTCAGCGAGATCCAGGCTGACGCCATCCTGCAGATGCAGCTGCGGCGCCTCACGGCCCTGGAGGCCGACAAGATTCGCCTCGAACATGACGACCTTGTCGCCAAGATCGCCGATTATCAGGACATCCTCGGACGCAAGGAACGGGTGCTGGGGCTGATCCAGGAGGAACTCCATGTTCTGCGCAGTCGCTACGACTCCCCTCGCCGCACCGAGATTCTGGATCTCGAAGGCGGCCTTGAAGACATTGACCTGATCGCCAATGAGCGGTCGGTGGTGCTGCTCACCGAAAACGGCTATCTCAAGCGGATGCCGGTGAGCGAGTTTGAGGCCACCAGCCGCGGCACCCGTGGCAAGGCCGGCACCCGCAGCCAGGGCGAAGAGGCGGTGAAGCTGTTCATCAGCTGCAACGATCACGACGCCCTGCTGCTGTTCAGCGACCGGGGCGTGGTGTATTCCATCCCCGCCTACCGGGTGCCGTTCAGCAGCCGTTCCGCCAAGGGAACCCCGATCGTGCAGCTGCTGCCGATTCCCCGCGAGGAGGCGATCACGTCCCTGCTGGCGGTGAGCGCCTTCGACGACGACGTGCAGCTGGTGATGCTCACCAGCGGTGGCTACATCAAGCGCACCCGGTTGTCGGCCTTCAGCAACATCCGCTCCAACGGTCTGATCGCCATCTCCCTCGAGGATGGCGACGCCCTGCGCTGGGTGCGCCTGGCCCTGCCGGGCGACAGCGTGCTGATCGGTTCCCTCAAGGGGATGACGATCCACTTCCGCCTCAGCGACGAGGAACTGCGTCCCCTGGGCCGCACCGCCCGCGGCGTGCGGGCCATGAATCTGCGCGCCGGCGATGAGTTGGTGAGCATGGACGTCCTCACGGCGGAACTGGCGGACCGTGTTGCCAGCACGGCTGACGCCGCCGGTGGCGACGACGAGGAGGGTGACGAGGTTGCCCCCAGCGAGGGCCCCTGGGTGCTGGTGGCCAGTGCCAGCGGCCTGGGCAAGCGTGTGCCGGTGGATCAGTTCCGGCTGCAGCGCCGCGCCGGCATGGGCCTGCGGGCGATCAAGTTCCGCCGGGACGGCGACGTGCTGGTGGGCCTCAAGGTGCTGGGCGCCGGTGAGGAACTGCTGCTGGTGAGCGAGCGGGGGGTGATCGTGCGCATGAAGGCCGATGCCATTCCCCAGCAGTCCCGGGCGGCCACCGGGGTGCGGCTGCAGAAGCTGGATTCCGGCGATCGCCTCACCGAAGTGGTGCTGGTGCCCCCTGCCGCCGAGGAGGAGGAGGAGGCCCCCTCCGACGCCCTCTCAGCCGTGCCCACCGACGAACCGGCCGCGCCTTCGGACGCCTGACCATGGCCGAGGGAACCGACGTGCTGGTGGTGGGGGCCGGTCCCGCCGCCCTCTGCCTGGCCACCGCCCTGGCGCAGCGGGGCCTGCGGGTGGAGGCCCTGGCCGAGCGGGAACCGGATCACCCCTGGGCCAACACCTACGGCATCTGGGGCCAGGAAGCCGATGGCTGCGGCCTGTCGCATCTGCTGGCCCACCGCTGGTCGAACACCGTCAGCTGGTTTGGTCCTGAGCCCATCGCCCATGGTCAGGACTACGGCCTGTTCGACAAGGCCCGCCTCCAGGCCCACTGGTTGTCGGAAGGGGCGCGGGCCGGCCTGCGCTGGCAGCGGGGCCGGGCGGCCGCCCTCGACCACGACGACGACGGTTCGGTGGTCGGCACCGGCGGCGGCGAGGCCCTCCGGGCCCGGCTGGTGATCGATGCCAGCGGCCATGCGCCCGTCTTCATCCGCCGTCCCGACGACGGGCCGGTGGCGGGGCAGGCGGCCTACGGGATCGTGGGTCGCTTCAGCGCGCCGCCGGTGGCAACGGGCCAGTTCGTCCTGATGGACTACCGCAGCGACCACCTCAGCGCGGCGGAACGGCGCGAGCCGCCCACGTTCCTCTACGCCATGGATCTGGGGCGTGGTGTGTATTTCGTGGAGGAAACATCCCTGGCCCTGGCCCCGGCGGTGCCCTTCGCCCTGCTCAAGGACCGGCTGCGGCGCCGGCTGGCCCATCGGGGCGTGCAGGTCGAGGAGATCCACGAGCAGGAGCTCTGCCTGTTTCCCATGAATCCGCCCCTGCCGGACCGGCGCCAGCGGGTGGTGGGCTTCGGCGGTGCCGCCAGCATGGTGCACCCCGCCTCCGGCTACATGGTGGGCTCCCTGCTGCGCCGCGCCCCGGGGCTGGCCGACGCCATCGCCATCGCCTGCGCTGCGCCGGCTTCAGCGGCTCCCGGCCCTGCCCTCTCGCGGGCGGCCTGGGAAGCTCTCTGGCCCGGCCCGATGCGACGCAAGCACGCTTTGTACCGGTTCGGGCTGGAGAAGCTGATGCGCTTCGACGAGGACCAGCTGCGTCACTTCTTCGCCACCTTCTTCCGACTGCCGCCGGAGCAGTGGCAGGGGTTCCTCACCAACACCCTGCCGGTGCCGCAGCTGGTGCGGGCCATGGCGGGCCTGTTTGTTCAGGCGCCCGGCGACGTGCGCTGGGGATTGATGGAGCCCCGCGATCGGGAACTCAGCCTGCTGGGAAAGGTGCTCGATCCCGACGCCGCTCTCAACAGGGCGTCTGCAGCCTGAGTACCTCGGCGCTCTCGCTGCGGATCCGCCGGCAGAGGTCGGCATCATCGCGGATCGATGCGCCGTAGGAAGGCAGGATCCGCTTCAGCGTCCGCTCCCAGCCATCGGGCAGCTTCTCGCGGAAGCAGGAGCGCAGGATCTCCAGGCTGATCGCCACGGCGGCAGAAGCGCCAGGCGACGCCCCCAGCACGGCCACCAGCGACGTGTCGGCCGCATGCACCACTTCGGTGCCGAACTGGAGCACCCCGCCCCGGCTGGGATCGCGCTTGATGATCTGCACCCGCTGGCCGGCCACCGCCAGCGTCCAGTCGCGGGGCCGGGCGTTCGGGTAAAAGTCGCGCAGGGCCGCGAAGCGCTGCTCGGCGCTGGCGAACACCTGACTGATCAGATAGTCGGTCAGGGGCAGGTTGTCGCGGGCCACCGCCAGCAGGGGCAGCAGGTTGCCGGGCCGCAGGGACCTGGGCCAGTCGCAGAGGGAGCCGCTCTTGAGGAACTTGGTGGAAAACCCGGCGTAGGGCCCGAACAGGACCCAGTGCCGGCCGTCGACAAGGCGGGTGTCGAGGTGGGGCACCGACATCGGCGGCGAGCCGGCGGCGGCCATCCCGTAGACCTTGGCGTGGTGGCGGCTGGCCACGGCTGGATCGCCGCAGCGCAGCCACAGGCCGCTGACGGGAAAGCCGCCATAGCCGCGGCCTTCGGGGATGCATGATTTCTGGAGCAGGGTGAGGGCGCCGCCGCCGGCGCCGAGAAACACGGTGCCGGAATCGATCAGGCGGGCTTCACCACTGGCCTGATCGTGGGTGTCCAGGCGCCAGCTGCCGTCCTGCCGGCGCTGCAGGCCCGTCACGGCCGTGGAGAAGCGCGCCTCGAAGGGCGGACTGGTCCGCAGGTGATCCAGCAGCTGGCTGGTGAGGGCCCCGAAGTTCACGTCGGTGCCGGAGGCGATGTAGGTGGCGCCGATCGCCTGGGCCGGATCCCGCCCTTCCATCAGCAGGGGGGCCCAGTCCGCCACCTGGGCCGGCTCCTCGCTGTAGACCATGCCCCGGTAGCAGTGGTGAGCGCCCATGCGTCGATGGCGTTCGCGCAGGTAGGCCCGCCGCTCCTCCCCCAGCACGAAGCTCATGTGGGGGACGCCCTGGATGAAGGCCTCTGGAGAGCCCAGGGCGCCGCCCTTCACCAGATGGGTCCAGAACTGGCGCGAGAGATCGAAGGCTTCGTTGATGTCGAGGGCCTTGGTGAGGCTGATCGAACCGTCCGCCGTCATCGGCGTGTAATTCAGCTCGCAGTTCCCGGCATGGCCCGTGCCGGCGTTGTTCCAGGCGCTGGAGCTTTCCTGGGCCTCCCGCGGGAGGCCCTCAAGCAGCAGGATGCGCAGCTCCGGCCGCAACTGTTTGAGCAGGGTGCCCAGGGTGGCACTCATGATCCCCGCCCCCACCAGGGTCACATCGACGGTGGTCAGCGTCACGGAGTCTGCCGATGGATCGGTTCGGCGATCAGGCCGGGCGACACGGTATCCGATGGCCACCGGTCCCTGACAGCATGGATCCTGATGCGCCCCCGTGCTGCGGGTGAACGCCGGTGTCGGATCCTTCCCTTGCGATCGACGATGGCCCGACGGATGCGGCCGGCGATGCTCAAGCCTGCCGGGAGGAACTGATGGGGTGCCTGCGGGTCGGATCTCCCGGCTCCCAAGCCCAGGCCGCCGTGCGGATCGAGGCCCTGATCGAGCGGCTGGAGCGCCTCCAGCCCGCCGATCTCTCCGCCCAAGCCGCCCAGCTGGCGGGGGTGTGGGAGCTGCGCTGGAGCAGCAGTTCCCTGCCCTATCTGGCCGTCCAGCCCTGGCTGGAGAATCTGCAACTGCTCGATCCCGCCGCTGGCCGTGCCCTGAACCTGCTGCGGCTGGCCGGCCCCCTCGGGCCCCTGGCGGGGATCGGGGTGCAGGCCCGGATCGGCGTGGCTGCTGAGCCGCCCCACCAGCGGGTGTCGGTGCAGTTCGTGCGGGGCGGCTGGCTGGGGCCCCAGTTCGGAGAACGGCGGCTGCAGCTGTTTCGCCAGGTGAAGCAGAGCTTTCCAGCCTGGCTCGATGTCACCGTGCTCGATGACGAGCTGCGGGTGAGCCGCGGCAATTCCGGCACGCTGTTTGCCCTGGTGCGGCGCCCGGACCTTGCGCTGGCGGCGTTCCTGGCCTGAGTCCCCCGGCGGTCCGTCACCACCCGTGGTCGTCGCCGTCAGGCGCTTCCTGCGGCGGCCAGGCCAGGTGCACCACCACCGGCGCATGGTCGCTGGGCTGCTCGTTGCCCCGCTGATCCTTGTGGATCACACAGCCCGTGGCGCAGGCCAGCAACTCTTCTGAGAGATAAATGTGGTCGATGCGCCAGCCCCGATCCCGGTCCCAGGCGCCGCTGCGGTAGTCCCACCAGCTCCAGTGGCCGCGCTCCGGCTCGAAGACGCGGAACACGTCGCTGAGGCGATCGCCGAGGGCGGCGCTCAGGGCCTGCCGCTCCGGCTCGCTGGCCATGATGCCGCCGCTGAGTCGGTCCGGGTCGTGGATGTCGCGGGAGTCCAGGGCGATGTTGAAGTCCCCCACCATGGCCAGGGGTTCCCCTTCCTCCTCAAGGGCCTCCAGGTAGCGCCGCAGACAGGCCAGCCACTCCAGCTTGTAGGGGTACTTCTCCGATGTCAGGCCCGATCCGTTGGGGACGTAGAGATTCAGCACCCGCACCCCGTCGATCGAGGCACTGATCAGCCGCTTCTGCTCGCCCAGCCCTACGGCTTCCGGATCGTCCGCCAGCAGGGCGGCGAAGCCCACCCGCACGTCCTCGATCGGCAGTCGGCTGAGGATCGCTACGCCGTTGTAGGCCTTCTGGCCGCTGATCACGGCCCGGTAGCCCAGGGCCTCGAAGGCGGCGTGGGGGAACAGGTCATCGGCCACCTTGGTTTCCTGCAGGCAGAGCACCTCGGGCCCTTCGGTCCTGAGCCAGGCACTCACCTGATCGAGCCGGGTGCGCACCGAATTGACGTTCCAGGTGGCGATCCGCAGGGCCATGGCGAGGGACCGGGAGACCGGCAGGGGGCCCTTATCATGAAGGCCCTGGTGATTCTTCCCCTCGCCGGCAGGAGCCATGAACCGTTCGTTTTCTTTGCGCGCCGGCACCGTCCGTGTCGGCACACTCGCTGCCGCTGCGCTGGCACTGCTGCCCGCCGGTGAGGCCTTGGCCCAGCAGGCCGGCTACGGCCAGACACTCGGCACCGGCACGATGGAACGCCAGCTTTACGACTACGGGCCCGGCAAATCCGGTTCCGGCAGCGGCTCGATCCTCGACAGCACCAACCCCCTCGACCTGCTGAACAAGCTGAAGCGCAGCACCGCCCTCGACGACGCCACCCCACCCAGTTCCGCGGTCGATCAGGCCCTCAGGGACTTTGACGCGAAGGCACCGAAGCCGGCGCCGGCAGGGTCTGCGGGGCAACTGAAGGGGATCTGAGCGGTTCAAGCCCCCAGCTCGCCGCCAGTTTGTCGAGTCTCGGGTCCGGCTTGTCGGGGTTGGGGTTTCTCAGCCGTGCCTGGGCCAGGGCTTCCTGGGACCCTTTGGCGTCCCCCTGGTCGTGCCGCAGCATCGCCAGACCCAGCAGTGGGCGTTGGTCCTGGGGGAAGAAGTTGGCCAGCTGCAGGTAGGTGGCCGCTGCTGTAGCCACCTGATCGCGTTTGAGCTGGAGCTCGGCCAGGAGCAGGCCGATTCCCAGGGCCTCCGGCCGCACCTCGGGTTTGATGGCCATGCCGTAGGCCGCCTTGACCCGGGCCTCGGCGGCGGCGCCGCGACCCTGCTCCAGGTTCAGCAGGCTGAGCAGTTGCAGGGCCTCCACCTGGATGGGCCGCAGGTTGAGGATCTGGCGCAGTTCGCGCTCGGCGCCGCTGCGGTCGCCCTGGTCGCGTCGCAGTTCGGCCAGCATCAGCCGCAGCGACCAGCGCTCGGGTTCCCGGTCCGCCATCGGCTCCAGCAGGCTGATCGCCTCCGCCTTGCGGTCCAGGGCCACCAACAGCTCCAGCAGTCGCTGGCGGTCGGCCGGGCCCGCTTCGTCGGCGTCGAGCCGTAGCCGCAATCGGGTGGCCTCCTTGGTGAGCAGCGTCCGCTTCGGATCGGCACTGGCCTGGGTGGCCGACTGGCGCTGGCCCAGCCACCAGCCGCCCCCGAGGGCCAGAAGCCCGACCAGGCCTGCCGCCAGCAGCGACCAGAGGCCAGGAAGGCGACGGTTCGGGGAGGGCATCCGCTGACGGAGAGGGCTCAGGGTCGCGTCCGAGTCTGGCCTGGGCATCACGCATCCGCTGCTGCTTACATTGACCCGGGCCATACCAGGCACCGCCACGGGGTTTTTCCTTTCACCATGCGCCAGCATCCCATCTCCCCGGTCACCGAGCCGATGCAGTACCGGGCCATCGGAGTGGTGCGCGGTTGCTACGTACCGGCCGATCCCGACCAGCTCACCCGGGGTCTGATCCGCACGGCCGATGGCACCGAGATCGAGGCCGTGGTGCTCGGCCGCCTGCTCACGCTGATGCGGCGCCATCTCGACCTGGCGACACCCCATCTGTGGGTCGTCTACCCCCGCTCCCGGGAGGAGAACCAGCTCCACCTGCAGATGGTGGGCGTGTGGGAACCCAGCACCCTCGCCCCTCCCATCGAATCCGAAGCCACCGAATCCGAAGCCACCGAAGCTGAGGCCACCGCCACGGAAGCCACCGACGCCGACCAGCTTCCCGAGGGTGACGACTACTTTTCGATCCGTGGTGAACTGATCTTCACCCGCCCCGAGACCGGCGATCTGGTCATCAAGGTGCGGCAGCAGCCCCGCCCCGACGGCAACCGTCCGGTGCCGTTCAAGCTGCAGCTGCGCGGCGACATTTCCCTGGAGCATCTGCGCCACTTCGTCTCCCTCGATCTGCGGCGCCAGGGGCAGCAGCTCGCCGTCGAGCGCTTTGAGGTCATCGGTCCTGTGGCGGAACGGGGTAACCGCGGCGGCCGGGCCCGCAAGCCCGGCGGAGACAAAGGTGGTCCGGCCAAGCCCAAGGGCCATGGCCGCGCCGTGACCCGCCAGGGTCGCTGAGATGACCAGCGGTGCCCTCACGGCTGGCGTCGTGGTGCTGCTGGTCAGCCTTGCCGCCGTGGTGGGCCCGCTGGTCGGGCTGTCCCCCTGGTGGATCACCGTGCTCGTGGCCCTGGGCCTGGGATCCCTGACCGTGGATGCGGCCCGCTTCGGCGGCCGGGGCGGCCACCTGCTGGCCGAAACCCTGCCCGGCGGCCACGGGCGCCTGCGCCGCATCGCCATCCATGAAGCCGGCCACGCCCTGGCGGCTGGCCGTGATGGTCTGGCGGTACAGCGGGTGCTGGTGGGCAGCCTGGCCTGCCTGCGGGCCGGCGTTGACAGCGGCGGTTGCACCGAATTTGCTCTGCCCGAGAGCGCGAAGCTGTCCGCCGAGGATCTGCGGCGCTGGAGCCGGGTGCTGCAGGCCGGCATGGTGGCCGAGTCGCTGGTGTACGGCGACAGCGTCGGCGGCGATGACGACCGGGCGCTGCTGGGGCGCCTCTGGGGCCTCTCGGGCTTCGATGTCGAAACGGCCCGCCTGGAACAGCGCCGGGCGCGCCGGGAGGTGGAGCAGGCCCTGCGGGCCCGCCGCTCTGAAATGGAGGCCGAGGCCGAACGGCTGCTGCAGGCGGCCCCCCGATTTGGCCGCCGACCGCCGCCATGACCCTGGCCCTGCTGGATTGCCCCACCGGCCTGGCCGGCAACATGTTGCTGGCCGCCCTGCTGGATCTCGGCCTCCCCGAAGCGACCATCCATGCGCCCCTCGCCGCCCTGGGGCTGGAGGGGCGCTACCGGCTGCGGATCGAGGAGCGGCGCAGCGGTGGGCTGCGCGGGCTGCATCTGGATGTGAAGGCTCTGGAGGAGCAACCGCCCCATCGCCCCTGGGGGGCGTTGCGCCAGCAGATCCAGGCGGCTCCCCTGGCGCCGGAGCTGCGGCGGAAGGTGCTGGCGGTGTTCGGCCTGCTGGCGCAGGCGGAGGCGTCGGTCCATGGCCATCCCGCCGAGGCGGTGGCGTTCCACGAGGTGGGGGCGATCGATGCCCTGGTGGACATCGTGGGGGTCTGCGCCGGCCTGCTGCACTTGGGGGTGGATCACTTGGTCTGCGGCGTGCCGCCCGCGGGCCACGGCAGCGTGGTCACCGCCCATGGCGCCCTGCCCCTGCCGGCCCCGGCGGTGCTGGAGATCGCCCGCTCGCAGGGCCTGCCGCTGGCCTCCAGTGAAGGGTTTCCCCCCGGCGAGCTCACCACCCCCACGGGCCTGGCCCTGATGGCCTGCTGGGCCGACCGTTTCGGCCCCTCCCCCGCGGCCGTTCCGCTGCAGGTGGGCGTGGGGCTGGGGACGCGCCAGCTGGATCGGGCCAACCTGCTGCGCCTCACCCTGGCCCGTCCCCTGGGGGACGATGGCGCCAGTGGAGCCAGCGAAGTGAGCGAAGTCCTGTTGCAGCAGCAGGCCCAGATCGACGACGCCAGCGCCGAGGACCTGGCCTACCTGGCGGAGGCCCTGCGCAACGGCGGGGCCCTGGACGTGTTCAGTCAGCCGGTGGCGATGAAGAAGGGCCGCACCGGCACCCTGCTGACGGCCCTGGTGCCCCCGGAGCTGGGGCCGGCGCTGCGTCAGGTGTGGTGGCGCCATGGCACGACGCTGGGGGTGCGGGAGCAGCTGCAGAACCGCTGGATCCTGCCCAGGCAAAGCGCCACCCTGGCCACCGCCCTGGGCCCCGTGCGGATCAAGTGGGCGTCTCTGCCCGACGGTCGCCGGCGCGCCAAGGCCGAACACGCCGACCTGGTGGAGCTGGCCGGGCGTCTGGGTCGCTCCATCGAGGAGGTGCGTGACGAGGTTCGCCGGGCTCTTGCGGCTGAGGGAGGAGCGCCATGAATCGCTGGTCGCGCCCCAGCCTCGAAAGCCTGCGGCGCCGGCTGCCGACGGCCATCAAGTGGCCAGCCTTGTCAGCCCTTCCGGGCGGCCTGCGGCCCTGGATCACCCTCGGCAGCCTCGGTTTTGTGATGGCGGCTCTGCTCAGCCACGGCCGTCAGCTGGTGCAGTTGCGGCTCGATGGCCAGGGTTGGCTGTGGCTGGGACTGGGCGTCGGCGTGAGCCTGCTCAGCCTGCTGATCAATGGCGTGGCCTGGGGCGTGATCCTGCGCTGGCTGGGCCTGCGGCCCGACTGGGCCGCGGTGGTGGAACTGCACGTGGCCACGAACCTGCGCAAGTTCCTGCCCGGGGGCATCTGGCACCTGGCCTCCCGGGTGCAGCGGCTGCGCAGCGAGGGCGCGCCCCTGGCGGCGCCGCTCAGCACGAGCATGGCCCTGGTGTCGGTGCTGCTCGACCCCTTGGTGGCGGCGGTGGCGGCCTTGGCCCTGGTGCCTTTGGGCGGCTGGCAGGGCGGCCTTGGACTGGTGTGCCTTCTGCCCCTGGCCCTGCTGCTGCCCCGCTGGCTCGATCCCCTGCTGGAGCGGCTGGAGCGGCGTCGGGCCAGGGATCTGGGCTTGGAGGAGGAGCTGGCGCAGGAGGGGGCGCCCGTGGAGCGATCCAGCTGGCTGCGGGGCTACCCCTGGGCACCGCTGCTGGTGGAACTGGCCTTCGTGCTGTTGCGTTTCGCCGGTTTCTGCTGCTGCATCCTGGCCTTCGATCTGCCTCTGGGGAACGAGGCTCCCGTCTGGCTGGCGGGATTCGCTCTCGCCTGGACCGCCGGCCTGGTGGTGCCGGGGGCACCCGGCGGGCTGGGGGTGTTCGAGGCCGTGCTGCTGCTGCGGATGGGGGTGGCCCTGCCGGAAGCGCCGCTGCTGGCGGTGGCCCTGAGCTACCGCCTGATCGTCACGCTCACCGATCTGCTGGCGGCCGCCCTGGTGGCCCTGGATCGGCGGCTGGTGCGGGAGCCCTCGGCGGCGACACCGTCATCAGGCAGCTCTTCTCAATAGGTTCTAGTTTTGCGAAGATCTGGGAACGCGTGGTGAACACTCCCCCCACGGGTCTGGCCCAGCCCAGCAGCCTGCGCACCACCCTGAACGATCGGGGTCAACGGCTCACGCCGCAGCGCCAGCGGGTGCTCGACCTGTTCGAGCGGATCGGCGAGGGCAGCCACCTGAGTGCCGAGGAAGTGCACCTGCGCCTGGTGCGCAGCCAGGAGCGGGTTTCTCTTGCCACCGTCTACCGCACCCTGCGGTTGCTGAGTTCGATGGGGCTGCTGCAGGAACTCGAACTGCCGGAGGGGGGGCGCCGCTTCGAGTTGGCTGGCGACGCCCACCGCGACCATCACCACCTGCTCTGTGTCCGCTGCGGCCGTACCGAGGAGTTCGAGAGCAGTTCTGTCCTCGCCGCTGGCGAGGCGGCGGCTGGGGCCTTCGGCTTCCGGTTGCTGGAGTGCGTGCTCAACGTGCGGGCCCTCTGTCCGGCCTGCGCGGCTGAGGAGCAGGGTTGAGGGGGGTGCCGGGGCTGAGTGCCGGCAGTTGCAGCTGTTGATCGGCCCAGTGGGCCGCCAGGGCCGCCAACAGGCTGGACCGATCGCCACGGATGCGGAGCATGGGGGGCTGAAGCGGAGGAATCACCCCAGGCTGGAGGTGATCGGCGCGGGACCTGCTGCTGTGGGCACAACGGCAGGCCTCCAAGGCGACCGTCGCGGGTGACCGACCCTGGGCACCGTTGCGCTGCCGCCTCCACGTCGCCGCCTCCCCGTCGCGGCTCGGTCGCAATCTCCAGCTGCTATTGAGAATCGCTTGCAAAAGGGGCGGTGAAGCGTCTAGGTTGCGAGCAGTTCGCAATAAGGGCGCTCCTTGCCGATGCGCTACCGCTTCCTCCCCGATGACCCCGTCAGTGCCGTGCGCATGCC
>JBBQIH010000028.1:0-13327 GCA_038324725.1 Cyanobacteriota bacterium
CAAGTCGGGGGGCCGACTCAAGCAGGTGCTCGGCGATGAGGGGGACTTCGTGGTGCAAGGGCAGGTGCTGGCCCGCATGGACACCGACGTGCTCAACGCCCAGCTGCGCGAGGCCCAGGCGGATCTGCGCCAGGCCACCAACGCCATTGAAACGGCCGAGAGCACCGTGGTGCAGCGGCGCAGTGAACACACGGCCAGCGAAGCCGTGGTGGTGCAGCGCAGCGCCCTGCGCAAGGACGCCCTTCAGCACCGCCGCCGCCAGGAGCAGCTGTTCGTCAAGGGGGCTGTTTCGGCGGAGGATCTGGATGATGCCCGCGCCGCTTTCTTCGGTGCCGATGCGGTCGTGGCCTCGGCCCGGGCGACGGCGACCGCCAGCCGTGCCGCCATCACCACGGCCGGCTCCCAGGTGATCGAAGCGCAGTCGTCGGTGGCGGCTGCCCGGGCCCGGATCGCTGGAATCAGGGCGGACATCGCCGACAGCCAGCTGAAGGCCCCGAGGGATGGGCGAGTGCAGTACCGCGTCGCCCAGCCCGGTGAAGTGCTGGCGGCCGGCGGCAAGGTGCTCAATCTGGTTGACCTTTCCGACGTTTCGATGACCTTCTTCCTGCCCACCGACCAGGCCGGCCGGGTACGACTTGGGGCCGACGTGCACCTGGTGCTGGACGCCGCCCCCCGGCTGGTGATCCCGGCGCGGGTCACCTTCGTGGCGGATGTGGCCCAGTTCACCCCCAAGACCGTCGAAACGGCCGTGGAGCGCCAGAAGCTGATGTTCCGGATCAAGGCCCGCATCGATCCCGCCCTGCTCAAACGCCATATCCGCAGCGTCAAGACAGGCCTGCCGGGAATGGCCTACGTGCGGCTGGACCCCAAGGCCCCATGGCCCGCAGCGTTGGCCTTGAAGGTGCCCGAATGACGCCGGTGGTTCAGCTTGAGGACGTGCGCCTGCGTTTCGGCACCACCAGGGCCCTGGCCGGCGTCAGCCTGGAGGTGGCCGGCGGCGGCCTCACCGGCCTGGTGGGCCCTGACGGGGTGGGAAAATCCAGCCTCCTGGCCCTGGTGGCCGGCACCCGTGCAGTGCAGCAGGGACAGGTGCTGGTGCTGGGCGGCGACATGGCCCACCCGCGCCACCGCCGCCAGGTGTGTCCTCGCATCGCCTACATGCCCCAGGGCCTGGGCAACAACCTCTCCCCCACCCTCACGGTGGTGGAGAACGTCGACTTCTTCGCACGCCTGTTCGGCCAGGGCCGCGTGGAACGCCGCCGCCGCATCGCGGAACTGCTGGAGAGCACCGGCCTCGGCGCCTTCCGCCATCGCCCCGCCGGCCAGCTCTCCGGGGGGATGAAGCAGAAGCTCGGACTCTGCTGCGCCCTGATCCACGATCCCGATCTGTTGATCCTCGATGAACCCACCACCGGCGTCGACCCCCTCTCGCGTCGCCAGTTCTGGGCCCTCATCGCCAGCATTCGCGCCGACCACCCCCGCATGAGCGTGCTGGCGGCCACCACTTCGATGGACGAAGCCGCCAGCTTCGATCAGCTGGTGGCCATGGATGGGGGCCGTGTGCTTAGCAGCGGCACTCCGGCGGAGCTGCTGCGCCGCACCGGTGCCGGCACACCGGAGGCCGCCTTCATCGCGTTGCTGCCGGAAGCCCGGCGGCTGGAGCACCATCCGGTCGTGATCCCACCGCGTCCGCCTGGGGATGGCCAGGTGGCGATCGAGGCCATCGACCTGTGCAAACGGTTCGGATCGTTCCTGGCGGTGGATCGCGTCAGCCTGCGCATCGAACGTGGCGAGATCTTCGGTTTCCTCGGCTCCAACGGCTGTGGCAAGACGACCACCATGAAGATGCTGGCCGGCTTGCTGCCGGCCAGTTCCGGCCAGGTGCGCCTTTTCCACCGGCCCCTCGACGCGAACGACCTCGCCACCCGGCGGCGGGTTGGCTACATGTCGCAGGCGTTTTCGCTGTATGCCGAGCTGACGGTGCGCCAGAACCTGGTGCTGCACGCCCGGCTGTTCCAGGTGCCGGAGGTGGAGATCGCCGGCCGCGCCGCCAGCCTGATGGGGCAGTTCGGTCTTGAGGATCTCGGCAGCGCCCTGCCCGATGCCCTGCCCCTGGGCGTGCGTCAGAGGCTGTCGCTGGCGGTGGCACTGGTGCACCGTCCCGAGCTGCTGATCCTCGATGAGCCCACCTCGGGGGTGGATCCGATCGCGCGCGACAGCTTCTGGCAACAACTGATCAATCTGTCGCGCACGGATCGGGTCACGATCTTTCTGTCCACCCACTTCATCAACGAGGCCAAGCGCTGCGACCGCCTCTCCCTGATGCATGCCGGACGCGTGCTGGTCAGCGACACCCCCGCTGGCCTGATGGAAGGGCGCCATCTGGACAGCCTGGAGGCGGCCTTCATCAGCTATCTCGAAGCAGCGAGCCTCGCCGGCGACTTCGCCCCCCCGTCGGGCGTCATCCTGTCGGCTCCGATCCCCGCTGCCGCTGCCGCTGCGGACGACCGCCCGTCTCCCCAGCGGCAAAACCTGGGCTTCAGCCTGCAGAGGCTGGCAAGTTACACCCGGCGCGAAGCGCTGGAGCTGGGCCGTGACCCGATCCGCATCACCACAGCGGTGCTGGGAAGCCTGTTCCTGATGGTGGTGATGGCCTTCGGCATGAGCATGGATGTGGAGAACCTGCCCTATGCGGTGCTCGACCGTGACGGCACCACCACGAGCCGGGACTACGCCCTCAACCTGGCCGGCTCGCGCTACTTCATCGAACATCCGTCGCTGGACGGCTACGACGCTCTTGATCGGCGCATGCGCTCCGGGGAGTTGAGCGTGGCGATCGAACTGCCACCAGGCCTGGGCCGTGATCGTGATCGCGGTGATCCAACGGCGATCGGAGCCTGGATCGACGGTTCGATGCCGATGCGGGCCGAGACCGTGCGGGCCTACGTGCAGGGCCTTCACGCCCAGTGGCTGGCCGTCCGGGCCGGGCTCGCTCCGGGCGGAGCCGGACCGCCGCCGCCGGCCCGCATCGAAACCCGCTTCCGCTACAACCCCGACATCAGCAGCCTGGTGGCGATGGTGCCGGCGATGATCCCGATCCTGCTGCTGCTGATTCCGGCGATCCTGGCGGCGCTCTCGGTGGTGCGCGAGAAGGAGCTGGGCACGATCGTCAACTTCTACGCCACCCCCGTCACCCGCCTGGAGTTCCTGCTGGGCAAGCAGCTGCCCTACGTGGCCCTGGCGATGGTGAACTACGCGCTGCTCACCCTGTTGGCGGTGACCCTGTTCAGGGTGCCCCTCACCGGCAGTGTCCTGGCCCAGGCCACCGGCGCCCTGCTCTACGTGATTTGTGCCACTGGTCTGGGGCTGCTGATCTCCACGCTGGTGCGCACCCAGATCGCCGCCCTGTTCGGCACCGCCGTGCTGACGATCCTGCCCGCCACCTCCTTCTGCGGCCTGCTCGATCCGGTGTCGTCCCTGCAGGGTGCCGGCGCGGTGATCGGGGCCATCTACCCCACCGCCCACGCTCTCACCATCTCCACCGGCACCTTCTCCAAGGAGCTGGGCTTCGGTGATCTGCTCGGCCCGTTCGCTGCCCTGCTGCTGGCGGTGCCCGCGCTGCTGGGCCTGTCGGTCCTGTTCCTCAGGAAACAGGAGACCTGAGCCATGCGGGCCGCCAATGTGCTTCGTCTGGGCGTCAAGGAGCTGTGGAGTCTGTGCCGCGATCCGATCATGCTGCTGCTGATCGTCTTTGTGTTCACGGTGTCGGTCTACACGGGGGCCACGGTGCTGCCTGAAACGCTGCACACGGCCCCGATCGCGATCGTCGATGAAGACCGCTCACCCCTGTCGCAGCGCCTCATCGCCACCTTCGTGCCCCCCTACTTTCAGGCGCCGAAGCTGATCGCCCAGGCCCAGATGGATGGGCGCATGGATGCGGGGCTCGACACCTTTGCGCTGGTGGTTCCCTCCGGTTTCCAGCGCGATGTGCTGGCGGGCCGCTCACCGGCCGTCCAGCTCAACGTGGACGCGACCCGCGTCGGCCAGGCCCTCACCGGCAGTGGCTATGTGCAGGCGATCATCGCCGCCGAGGTGCAGACCTTCGTTCAGCACGACCAACCCAGTCCGTTGCCGCCGGTGCAGCTGGTGGTGCGGATGCGCTTCAACCCCGCGCTCACCAAGACCTGGTTCGGAGCGGTGAACAAGGTGATCGACAACATCACCCTGCTCTCGATCGTGCTCACCGGTGCCGCCCTGATTCGAGAGCGGGAACGGGGCACGATCGAGCATCTGCTGGTGATGCCGGTGACGCCGTTCGAGATCATGGCCAGCAAGGTGTGGTCGATGGGTCTGGTGGTGCTGGCAGCCGGGATGCTCTCGCTGGTGTTTGTGGTGCAGGTGGCTCTGGCGGTCCCGCTGGCGGGGTCCCTGCCCCTGTTCGCCGCCGGTGCTGCGCTGTATCTGTTTGCCGCCACCTCGCTGGGAATCTTCCTGGGCACCTTCGCCCGCTCGATGGCCCAGTTCGGTCTGCTGCTGATGATGGTGCTGCTGCCGCTGCAGATGCTTTCCGGCGGTGTCACCCCGCGCGAGAGCATGCCTGAGCTGGTACGCACGGTGATGCTGGCGGCACCCAACACCCATTTCGTGATGCTGGCCCAGGGCATTCTTTTCCGCGGCGCCCCCCTCACGGTGGTCTGGCCCCAGTTCCTGGCCCTGGCCCTGATCGGCACGCTGTTCTTCGTCGTGGCCCACGCCCGCTTCCGCAGCGCCATCACGGCGATGGCCTGAACCACCAGATCTGGTGGTCCACCAGTAGTCTGGACCCATCCTGTGGTGGCGATGTCCCTCCTGTGGCCTTTGTCCCGCTCCACAACCACAGTGACTACAGCCTGCTGGATGGGGCCTCCCAGCTGCCGGAGATGGTGGAGCGGGCGGTGGCTCTGGGCATGCCGGCCCTGGCCCTCACCGACCACGGGGTGATGTACGGCGCCATCGAGCTGCTGAAGCTCTGCACCAAGGCGGGCATCAAGCCGATCATCGGCAACGAGATGTACGTCATCAACGGCTCGATCGAGGATCCCCAGCCGAAGAAGGAGCGCCGGTACCACCTGGTGGTGCTGGCCCGCAACGCCGTCGGCTACCGCAACCTAGTCAAGCTCACCAGCATCAGCCACCTGCGCGGCATGCGCGGTCGGGGCATCTTCGCGCGGGCCTGCATCGATAAATCTCTGCTGCGTCAGTACAGCGAAGGCCTGATGGTGGCCACCGCCTGCCTGGGCGGGGAGATCCCCCAGGCGATCCTGCGGGGGCGCCCCGAGGTGGCCCGGGAGGTGGCCGCCTGGTACCGGGACGTGTTCGCCGATGACTTCTACCTGGAGATTCAGGACCATGGCGGCCTCGAGGACCGCCTCGTCAACGTCGAGATGGCGCGGATCAGCGCCGAGCTGGGCATTCCCCTGGTCGCCACCAACGACGCCCACTACCTCACCAGCAACGACGTCGAGGCCCACGACGCCCTGCTGTGCGTACTCACCGGCAAGCTGATCAGCGATGAGAAGCGCCTGCGCTACACGGGCACCGAATACATCAAGAGCGAGGCGGAGATGGCCCAGCTCTTCGCCGACCACCTGGAGCCGGAGGTGATCGCCGCTGCCATCGCCACCACCGCCACGGTGGCCGCGAAGGTGGAGGACTACGACATCCTGGGGCGCCAACAGATGCCCCGCTTCCCGATCCCCGAGGGCCACACCCCGGTGAGCTACCTCAGTGAGGTGAGCCACCAGGGACTGCGCCGTCGCCTGTCCCTGGCAGACGACGCCCCGATCGATCCCGGCTATGGCGAGCGGCTCGCCTTTGAGCTGCAGGTGATGGAGCAGATGGGCTTCCCCACCTACTTCCTGGTGGTCTGGGACTACATCCGCTTCGCCCGGGACCAGGGCATTCCGGTGGGCCCGGGGCGTGGGTCGGCCGCTGGCTCGCTGGTGGCCTACTCCCTGGGGATCACCAACATCGACCCGGTGGAGCACGGCCTGCTGTTCGAGCGCTTCCTCAACCCGGAACGGAAATCGATGCCTGACATCGACACCGACTTCTGCATCGAGCGCCGCAGTGAGGTGATCGATTACGTCACCCGCCGCTACGGCGAGGACAAGGTGGCCCAGATCATCACCTTCAACCGCATGACCTCCAAGGCGGTGCTCAAGGACGTGGCCCGGGTGCTCGACATCCCCTATGGCGAGGCCGACCGTCTGGCCAAACTGATCCCCGTGGCCCGTGGCAAGCCCGCCAAGCTCGCCGAGATGGTCGGCCCTGAGTCGCCGGCGCCGGAGTTCCGCGAGAAGTACGAAAACGATCCCAAGGTGCGTCACTGGGTCGACTTGGCCCGCCGCATCGAAGGCACGAACAAAACATTCGGTGTCCATGCCGCCGGGGTGGTGATCGCCGCCGACCCCCTCGATGAACTGGTGCCCCTGCAGCGCAACAACGACGGCCAGGTGATCACCCAGTACTTCATGGAAGACGTGGAGGCGATGGGGCTGCTGAAGATGGATTTCCTCGGCCTCAAGAACCTCACCATGATCGAGAAGACGCTGGATCTGGTCGAGCAGAGTGTCGGCGAAAGGATCGATCCGGACGCCCTTCCCCCCAACGACGAGAAGACCTACGCCCTGCTGGCCCGGGGGGATCTGGAGGGCATCTTCCAGCTGGAATCCAGCGGCATGCGCCAGATCGTCCGCGATCTCAAGCCCTCCTCCCTGGAGGACATCTCCTCGATCCTGGCCCTCTACCGGCCGGGCCCCTTGGATGCGGGTCTGATCCCCAAGTTCATCAACCGCAAGCATGGCCGCGAGGCGATTGATGTGGCCCACGTCAAGCTGGAGCCGATCCTCAAAGAGACCTACGGGATCATGGTCTATCAGGAGCAGATCATGCGGATTGCCCAGGATCTGGCGGGCTATTCCCTTGGTGAAGCCGATCTCCTGCGGCGGGCCATGGGCAAAAAGAAAGTGTCGGAGATGCAGAAGCATCGTCACCAGTTCGTCAGTGGGGCCAGCGAACGGGGCGTGGATGCCGCCATCGCCGAGGCGCTGTTCGATCAGATGGTGATGTTCGCCGAGTACTGCTTCAACAAGAGCCATTCCACCGCCTACGGCGCCGTCACCTACCAGACCGCTTACCTCAAGGCCCACCATCCGGTGGCCTACATGGCGGCCCTGCTCACGGTGAATGCCGGCACCACCGACAAGGTGCAGCGTTACATCGCCAACTGCCAGGCCATGGGCATCGAGGTGATGCCCCCGGATGTGAATGCTTCCGGTATCGACTTCACGCCCGTGGGCAAGAAGATCCTCTTCGGCCTCTCGGCCGTCCGCAACCTCGGTGATGGCGCCATCCGCCAGTTGATCGAGGCGCGCTCCAGCGGCGGCCCCTTCCTGCATCTCGCCGATCTCTGCGACCGGATCCCTGGCCAGCAGCTCAACCGCCGGGCGATCGAGTCCCTGATTCACTGCGGTGCCCTCGATGGCCTTGAACCCAAGGCCAACCGCGCCCAGTTGATGGCCGATCTCGATCTGGTGCTCGATTGGGCCAGCTCCCGCGCCCGCGACCGGGCCAGTGGCCAGGGCAACCTGTTCGACCTGTTCGGCGGCGCTGCTGAGGACGCCGCGGCCGTGGAGGCTCCCGCGCCACCACGGGCCGCTGCGGTGGCCGATTACCCCCCCACGGAGAAGCTGAAGCTGGAAAAGGAGCTGCTCGGCTTCTACATCTCCGACCATCCCCTGCGCCAGCTGTCTTCCCAGGTGCGCCTGCTCACGCCGATCGGCTTGGCCAATCTCGAGGAGATGGCCGACAAGGCCAAGGTGAGCGTGGTGGTGATGGTGAGCGAGATCCGCCAGGTGACCACCCGCAAGGGGGATCGCATGGCCGTGCTGCAGCTGGAGGACCTCACCGGCGCCTGCGAAGCAGTGGTGTTTCCCAAGAGCTACGCCCGTCTGGCCGACCACCTGATGGTCGATGCCCGCCTGCTGCTCTGGGCTGGAGTCGACCGCCGCGATGATCGGGTGCAGCTGCTCGTCGACGACTGTCGCAGCATCGAGGACCTGCAGCTGGTGATGGTGGAGCTGGCGCCCGAGCAGGCCGGCGACATTACCGTGCAACACCGGCTGCGTGAATGCCTCACTCGCCATCGCCCTGGGCAGGACGAGGCAGGGGTGCGGGTGCCGGTGGTGGCCCTGGTGAAGCAGCAGAACGAAACCCGCTTCGTGCGCCTGGGCGGCCAGTTCTGCGTCGCCGACGCGCCGGCGGCCGTCGAGACGCTCGCCTCAGCCGATTTCAGGGCCTGGCTGCGCTCACCCCTGGGGGCTGCCTGAGCCGGAGCCCGAGCTGCCCTGGCGCATGGCCCGCACCGAGGACCGCACGCGGCTGATGTTGACGCCGATCTGCTCGAGGCCCAGCAGGCTGCCGGGGGCGTCTTCCCAGCTGGCGGAGAGCACCCCATAACTGAGTCCCAGCAGGCCCAGCAGGAAGAAAGCGCCGGACCCCACCAGGGTGAGGCCGGGAGGGATATCAGCCACGCCCCGACTGACCAGCAGATAGCTGATCACGAACACTCCCATGCCCAGGACCGTGGGGGTTCCTGTGGCGATGGCGATGCGCCGCACCATGCGGTTGGCCACGGCCTCAGGGATCACCTGCTGCCGTGGTGTCTTGGCTGGCGGCCCGCTGGCAGACGGCGCCGCGAAGGATTTCGGCTTTGGCCGACGGGCCATGGGACGAGCCTCAGCCGCGGATGCCGAGTTTCTTGATCAGTTCGGCGTAGCGGGTCTCGCTCTGGGCGCGGAGATAGCCAAGCAGGCGCTTGCGGCGACCGATCATCTTGAGCAGCCCCTGACGGGAGGAGAAGTCGTGGATGTTCTTCTGCAGGTGGCCACTGAGTTGCTGGATCCGCTCGCTCAACATCGCGACCTGCACTTCCACCGAGCCGGTGTCGGTGCCGTGGGCCTGATGGGAATTGATCAGTTCCTGTTTCTGGGTGGTAGTGAGCGGCATGGGCGGATCTGGGCCCGAACGGTGCAAACCAACACCCTAACGCGCGGCCTGTTGCCCCTCCCTTAAGGCCAGACCCTTCAGGCCACGGCGCGGGACAACCAGCGCAGGCTTTCGCGGATCCAGTCATCGGCGCCAGCGGAGGCCCCAACGCCGCCGGCGGCGACGGCCCGCAGGGCCCGGTGGATTTCCAGGGGCTCGTAACCGAGCGCCACCAGGGTGATCTGCACCTCGTCGCGGCAGGGGGCCGAGGGGCCCCCTGGGGCATCAGCGGCGGGGACCTCCTCCTCCTCAAGGGGATCCACCAGGGCGGCGAAGCGCTCCTGCAGGCGGAGCCGCAGCTCCACCGAAAGCCGTTCGGCCGTGCGCTTGCCCACCCCAGGGGCCAGGCAGAGGCTGCGCAGGTCGGCGCGGACGATGGCGCGCACCAGCTCCGGCACCTCCAGGGCCCCGAGCAGGCCCAGGGCCATCTGGGGCCCCACGCCGCTCACGGCCACCAGCTCACGGAACAGGTCCCGTTCCTGGCGGGCGGGGAAGCCATAGAGGGTCCAGCCGTCGTCGCGGATGCTGTGGTGCACGTGCAAGCCCAGGTCGCTGCCCACCTCGGGCAGGCGTTGCCACTGCCTCAGGGTGAGCTGCACCTCGTAGCCCACCCCTTGGCAGATCAGCAGGGCCCCGCAACGGTTCGCCTGCTGCCATGGTTCGGCCAGTCGCCCCTGCAGCCAGCCGATCATGGTGAGATGTGCGTCAGCCCCCATGCTGCCCCTCCTGCCTAGCCCCCCGGGCCGTTCCCGGTCGCTGCTGCCCTTGGTGCTGGCACCGCTGCTGGCCCTGGTGCTGTTGCTGGGGGGCTGCACCAGGGTGGCCCAGCCCCCCAGGGGCGTTCTGCTCGACGCCCTCTCCCTGCAGATCCAGCTGACCCAGGGGGCCATTGCCCGCGCCCTCGATCTGGAGGCCGGCGGTCTGCCGGAGGTGAGCCGGGTGCGGGTCGAGCAACAGGGGGCCGTTGCCATCGGCGAGGGGCGGGGCCTGCACCTGAGCGGCCGCTTCGACTGGCGGCTGCCCGGGGATGCCATCCGCGTTGACAGCCCCTTCGAGCTCTATCTGCAGCGTGGTGCCAGGGGGGAGAGCTGGCGCCTGGCGCGTCCCAGCGGCAGCAGCGACGGCAACAGCCAGGACTGGATCACCGATCCCCTGCCGCTGTTACGGCCACGGCCACTGGCGCTTCCTCGTCGAGCTTGAGCCAGCGGGCCACATGGGGAAGGGTGAGGCCCTGCACCAGCAGGTTGATCACCACGACGCAGAAGACGATGCCGCCGGCGTTCTGCACCAGGGACGGCACCGTGGCCGGGTCGATGCCACGCACCCTGGGGATGGCGTCGACCATCTCGAAACTCAGGGCGAGGGGAACGGCGCCCCGCAGACCACACCAGGACACCAGCAGCGAATCCCGCAGGCTGAAGGGCGAGAACCGCTGCAGCAGCAGAACGCTCGCCGGCCTGGCCACCAGCATCAAGGCGATGGCGACGACGATTCCCTCCGGCAACGCGGGCAGGAGCTCGAGGGGATGGACACTCAGGCCGAAGATCAGAAAGACGGTGATTTCGGTCATGTTGTTGAACGGCAGCAGGGTCTGCTGAAGGGCTTCCGGGGTGATCTGTTCGTTGCTGTAGGTGTGGTTGCGCAGCATCAGGCCCGCCACATAGGCGCTGATGAAGCCGGACCCACCCATCAGCTCCGCCACGCCATAGGAGATCAGGCCAATGGCGATGCCCAGGATCAACAACTGATTGGAGTCCCGCACCAGCCGGTTGAGGCTGAAGCGACCCAGATAGCTCACGCAGACGCCAATCAGAAGGCCGGAGCCGATCTTCTGCAGGAAGGTCTGCACCTGCTCCACCACAACCCCCTGCTGCCCGCTGCTGCCCCCTTCGAGGGTGGTCAAGCCGATCACCAGACCGAGAAACAGGATGCCGCTGGGATCGTTGACGGAGGACTCGAACTGGACCAGGGCCGCCAGCCTGCGGGGTATCGCGCCTTTCACCAGGTTCAGCACATTCAGCGTGGCCCCGGCATCGGTGGATCCCAGGCAGGCGGCGATCAGCATCGCCACGGCCATCGGCATCTGCCGGAAGCCGAGTTGGATCCCCCCGGCATCGGGGGAGGCCACGAACCAGATGATCAGCCCCAGCATCAGGCTGGAGAGAATCACTCCCCCCACCGCCAGGATGATGCCGTATTCGAGGAAGCCGCGAATCGAGCGGATATCGGTTTCCAGTCCGGCGTTGAACAGCAGGATCGACAGGCTGAGAACCTGCAGCCGCAGGATCGTGTCATGGCTGAACAGCGTGACCGAGGGATTGATCAGCAGGCCGAACAGCAGCACGCCGAGAATCGCCGGCACCCCGATCTTCAGGGAGAAGCGACTGATCGCCAAGGTGCCGAGAAAGATCCCCCCGATGGTCAGCATCATCAGCGGCAGGGGGACGATGCCGGGAGCGATCGGGGGGCTGATCCGCATCGTCTCCGCTCCCTGACTGAAGCCAGCCACCACCGTGGCCAGCCAGGAATGGAAGGAACCAGGCAGCGGGATCAACAGCAAGGGAATCCAACCTGGCGCGGTCATCGTAGGGGTGTGTTCTGAGCGGATTGCTTGGCTCCGGCCACCCCCGGCGCCTGGCCCAGACAGATCAGCGTGGCGATCAGGATCAGGCCCGCCCCGATTGCCGTCGGCAGATCAATGGATTCACCGAAGATCCACCAACCCCAGAGGGCGGCGAATCCCACCTGCACGTAGCTGATTGCTGTGGCCCTGGCCGCCGGCAGCTGGGTGAGGGCCCGGGTGAGTCCCACCTGACCCACTTGGGTGAACACCCCCACCCCCAGCAACCACAGCAGTTCGGCCGGAGTCGGCAGCACCGGATCGAGCAGCACCAGGGGCAGGCTCATGGGAACCGCCACGAGCGGAAAGTAGAAAATGATCACCGCCGGGTGTTCGCTTTCGGCCAGGCTCCGCACACTCACATAGGCCACCGCGGTGAGCAGGGCGCCGGCCACCGCCACCAGCACCCACGTTGCCGGCAGGGCGGAGCTCGCCGCCGTTGGCTGGGCCACCAGCAGCACTCCCAGCCAGCCGAGCCCCATGGCCAGCAGCACCCGCCGCCCGAGGCGTTCGCCCAGGAGCAGCCAGGCCAGCAGCGCCGTGAAGGTGGGGTACAGGTACTGCAGCACCGTGGCGGCGGCCAGGGGCAGGTGGACCACGGCGGCGTAGACGCAGAACAGGGCGGCACTGCCCACCAGGCCCCGCAGCACCAGCAGTCCCCGGCGCCGGCCCCAGGGATCCACTCCGAGCCTTCGGGCCATGCCGTAGCTGAGGGCCAGGGTCACCAGGGCCCGGGCCAGCACCACCTCGGCGATCGGAATCCGATCGCCCACCTGCTTGACCCCCACCACCATCAGGCTGAAGGCCAGGGCGCTGAGCACCATCCAGCCTCCAGCCGGGAAGGCGGCTCCCCAGGCTGGATGGGGCGTTTGGTTCACCCGACGATCTCCATCCGTAGTGTCAGGCCCCAGAATGGGGGCAAGTTCACCACCACCGATAGGGTTGGCGTCGCGTCGGCCCCTCCTCCACACCTAGCCCCCTCGCCCCGGCTCTCCTCCACCCTGCTTGCCCCGTCCTGCCTTGAGCCTGCACCCTTGAGTCTTCCCCGTCTCCACCCCCGCACGATCGAGGCCGTCAAAGAACGGGCCGACATCGTCGATGTGGTGGGGGAGCACGTGGTGCTCAAGAAGAAGGGACGCGAATTCGTCGGCCTCTGCCCGTTTCACGACGACAAGTCGCCGTCGATGACGGTGTCGCCCGCCAAGCAGTTCTATTACTGCTTCTCCTGCGGGGCCGGCGGCAACGCCATCAAGTTCCTGATGGAGCTGCAGCGCACCAGCTTCAGTGAGGTGGTGCTGGATCTGGCGCGCCGCTACCAGCTGCCGGTCGAGACCCTCGACGGCCCCCAGCAGGAACGCCTGCGTCAGCAGCTCTCCCGCCGCGACCAGTTGCACCGGGTGCTGGCCCTGGCGGCGGGCTGGTTCCAGGGCCAGCTGCGCTCGCCGGAGGGGGCGGCGGCCCTCACCTATCTGCGCCAGACGCGCGGCCTCAGCGAAACCACCCTCGAGGCGTTCCAGCTGGGCTACGCCCCGGCCGGCTGGGATGGCCTGCTGCAGCACCTGCAGCAGGTGGAGGGCCTTGGTGCCGAGCTGCTGGAGGCGGCCGGCCTGGTGGTGGCCC
>JBBQIH010000029.1:0-13277 GCA_038324725.1 Cyanobacteriota bacterium
GCCACCGTGAGGTTCGCGGCCAGCAGGGGTCCTTCGGCCTGGCCGCCAACCCAGCTCTCCCCGTCCAGGTCGCCCAGGGGTTCGCCGAACAGCAAGGCCCGCAGCCGCTCCTGGCTCCAGGCCGGCTCGGCCGCCAGGGTGGTCAGCAGGGGGCCGTGGATGGCGCCGCCCCGGCCCATCGCCAGCCGGTGCCACAGCAGGGAGGTGACATCGGAGAATCCCAGCAGCCAGCCGCCTGCCGCCTCCAGGGGGCTCTCCAGCAGCCGGGCTGACCCCCAGCCACCCCGCACGCAGGCCAGCAGGGCCGGTGAGCCCTCCGGGTCGCCGCCGGGCCGCAGATCGCCGGCCCGCTCGGCGTCCCGCCCCGCCAGGTAGCCCCAGCGGCGCGCCGGCAGCCGGGCGGGATCGTCATCCAGCCGCAGGCCCCAACTGGCCAGCACCGTCAGGCCCGCCTGTAGCCGCTCCAAATCGGCCAGGGCGGAGCTGGCGGCCACCAGCCTCACCCGGTCGCCGGGCTGGAGGGGCGGTGGTTGGCGGGATGGCGGTCCGGCGACCATGGCGAATCAGGTGCTGGTGGAGAGGATCACGGCCAGCAGCAGCAGTCCTCCGAGCCACACCTGGGCGGCGAAGTGTCGGCCGAAGGCGCTGCGGGGCAGATCGGGGCGACGCAGCCGGGCCGCCTGCTGCTGCATGGCCAGGGCGGCGGCGCTCCAGGGCAGCCAGAACGGCAGACCCGCCCGCCCCTGCAACAGCACCGCCAGGGCCAGGGCCGCACAGGTGAGCCCGTAGCAGAGGGCTACGGCCACGGGGGCCTGGGCCCCCAGGCTCAGGGCACTGCTGCGCACCCCGAGGCGCCGATCATCGTCCCGGTCGCTCATGGCGTAGACGGTGTCGAAGCCGAACGTCCAGCTCACCGCCGCCAGCCAGGTGAGCAGCAGGGGCCAGCCGCCCAGGGAGCTCTGCAGGCCTCCCAGGGCGGCCGCCCAGGGAATCAGCACGGCGAAGCCCCAGCACAGGGCCAGCACCAACTGGGGATAGGCGAACCAGCGCTTGGCGGAGGGGTAGAGCAGCACCAGGGGCAATGTCGCCAGGGCAAGGCCCACGCAGAGCACCCGGCTTGCGGCGGGCAGGGCCAGCAGGGCCGCCAGGGCCACCACCAGGCAGAGCAGCAGCAGAACCGCCGCGGCGCCCACCCCGAGGCGGCCATCGGCCAGGGGCCGGTGGCGAGTGCGCTCCACCAGGGGATCGATGCGCCGGTCCCAGAGGTCGTTGGCCACGCAGCCGGCGCCGCTCACTGCCAGGCCTCCCAGCACGATCCAGCCCACCAGCAGGGCCGGAGGCGGCACGACAGGTCCCAGCCACAGGCCCCAGCCGGCGGGAATCAGAAGGATGAGCCTGCCGCTGGGCTTGTGCCAGCGCAGCAGCTCCAGCCAGGCCTGGGCGCGGCCTGACGCCATCGGGACGTTCACCGCTTGCAACGGTTGGTTGGCGGCACCCTATCCAACTCCTGATGACGGCGTTCCCATGCCCAGTGGGAAAGTGGCGTCCAGTGGCAAAGTGGCGCCGCCGCTGCCCGGGCCCATCCCCATGCCCCCGATCCCCGATCCGGCGTCAGCCGCGTTGGCTTCGGCACCCGCCACGTCCAGCACCGCGGAAAGGCGGGTGGCGGCCATCGACATCGGCACCAATTCCATTCACCTGCTGATCGCGGCGATCGATCCGGTCCTGCGCAGCTTCTCAGTGGTGCTGGCGGAAAAATCCACCACCCGGCTGGGGGAAAGGGACCCCGATTCCGGCGACCTGACGCCCGAGGCGATCGAGCGCGCCTTCCTGACCCTGCGCCACTGCCGCGACCTGGCCACCAGCCATGGGGTGGAGCAGATCGTCACCGCCGCCACCAGCGCTGTGCGGGAGGCCCCGAACGGCCGCTTGTTCCTGCAGGGGCTCCAGGACCAGCTGGGGCTGGTGGTGGATCTCGTGAGCGGTCCAGAGGAGGCTCGACTGATCTACCTGGGGGTGCTCTCGGGCCTCTCCTTCGGCGATCAGCCCTACTTCATCCTCGACATCGGTGGCGGCTCCACCGAGCTGGTGCTGGCCGATGGCCGCGATGCCCGCGCCCTCACCAGCACCCGCATCGGAGCCGTGCGCTTGCAGAGGGAGTTCTGCCGGGAGGACCCCCTGACGCCGGCCCGCCGCGGTTTTCTCGAGGCCTACATCCAGGGGGCGATGGATCCGGCCGTTGCCGAGGTGAAACGGGAATTGCGGCCGGGGGAGAAGCCCGTGCTGGTGGCCACCAGCGGTACGGCCATGGCGATGGCGGCCCTGGCCTCCGCCCAGGACCCGAATCCGCCCCTGAAGCTCGACGGCTACCGCCTGGGCCGGGCGCGCCTGGATGACATCGTCGAGCGGCTGGTGGGGATGACCCCGGAGCAGCGCCGCGCCCTCACCGCCATCAACGAACGGCGGGCCGAGATCATCGTTCCCGGTGCCCTGATTCTCCAGACCACGATGGAAATCCTTCAGGTCAGGGAGCTGGTGGTCTGTGAGCGGGCCCTGCGGGAGGGCCTGATCGTCGACTGGATGCTGCGCAACGGGCTGCTCGTCGATCGTTTCAGCTTCCAGAGCACCATTCGCCGCCGCACGGTTCTGCACCTGGCCCGCACCTACGGGGTGGACACGGTCCGGGCCGATCGGGTGGCCAGCCATGCCCTCAGCCTCTACGACCAGACCCGGGGCCTGCTGCACGATGACGACGGCGACGGCCGCGCCCTGCTGTGGGCGGCGGCCCAGCTCCATGCCTGTGGCAAGCACGTCAACATCGCCGCCTACCACAAGCACACCTGGTACCTGATCCGCCATGGCGAGCTGCTGGGTTACTCCGAAGCCGAGCACCTGATGGTGGCGGCGATCGCCCGTTACCACCGGCGCAGCCTGCCCAAGAAGCGCCACGAGTCGTGGCAGCTGATCGAGGCCGGGCAGCACCGCCACACCGTGTTCACGATGGCGCTTCTCCTGCGGCTGGCCGCCGCCCTCGACCGCAGGCCCACCCCCGGTATCGGGGCCATCAGCGTCTCTGTGGACGCCGAGCGGACCGCTCAGAGCCGTGGCTTCACCATCAGCCTGCTGGCCAGTGCCCCACAGCCCGGTGAGCCCCCCCAGGATCTGGGCCTCGAGGAGTGGAGCCTGCGCTCCTGCGCTGATCTGGTGCTGGAAGCCACGGGCCTGAGGCTCACGGTGCGGCAGGTGTCGCCGTGAACGTGCGCCACGCCACCTGATCGATTCGCCCCAGGGACCGGGGGCCCTGGCTGCCGGCGGTGGCGGTCACCAGGTCTGGCCGGCCCGCCAGCACCTTGAGGCCCGGTCCCAAGGGGAAACGCTTCTCGCCGGTGAAGGTGCCGCGGAACAGGCTGACACCGTTGGCGTTGCGGACCTCCAGCCAGCTGGGCTGATTGCTCTGCAGCACCAGCGCGTCAGGTGCCGCCTGGGACGGTGCCCCAGCGGCCAGGTCCTGCTTCGGAGACGTGCTCAGGCCCTGGGTCGTGGTCTGGTTGGTGGCTGCGGCCGGTGAGGGGGCCCTTGACGCCTGGGGGGACAAGATCTTCCCCTGCAGGGCGGCCACTGCGACGGCGCCGGCCCCCAGCAGCAACAGAGCCGCCCATAGCCCGCCGAGGGGCCTGCCTTGGCTGGAGGGGGTGGTGGGGGTCCCTCGCATGAGGGGCGTCACGGGGACCTGGCGCCGCTTGACGCGCATCAAGCGGCTCCCCTGCAGATCGCTGATCTGCTGGCTGACATCGATCCCAAGGGCGCCCGCTACGCGTTTGGCCTGGGCCACCACGAACACCGCTTCCGGCAGGTGCGTGTGGTCCCCCGCCTCGAGCGCCGTCAGCTGCTCGGTTCCCAGCCGCAGCCGGTTGGCCAGCTCCTCCAGGCTGAGGTTCTGGTCGCGGCGTGCCTTGCCGAGCGCTTCGCCCAGCTGGACGAGTTGCGGGATCGGTGCGCTCCAGTCCTCTGCGGCCATGGTTGCGGCAGGAGATTCGGGCAAGGGCAGTAACTCCTGAAGCGCTGCATAGCCAGCAGTATGACGAGCGGTCCTGATGGCAACCAGCCCCCGTCGCGATGACAGTACTGGCCAGAAAACAGGAATGAAGACATGGGCGATACTGGATTCGAACCAGTGACCCCTTCCGTGTGAAGGAAGTGCGCTACCGCTGTGCTAATCGCCCATCGTTGCTGTCGGCACCTCGGCATCGCCTGAAAGAGAAACTTTCTGCGGCAGGAGTTTCGACCAGGCCCAATGGCCTGAACCCTCCTACACGGTCGCCGATCACACTGTCAAATCCCCTCAGCCGGCGCTGTCGCAGCCGGAGCGCACCCGCTGGAGTGCCATGGGGTCGAACTCGATGCTGGCGGGGGCGTTGAACAGATCGGGCTGGAGCTGCCTGAGGGCCTGGGCGTCCCGGTCGAGCCGCCCTTGGGCGGCCGCGATGCGCTCGAAGCGCTGCTGGCGCCACTGGGCTCGCTGGGAGGCCACCTGCTGTTCCCAGGCGCCGAGGGCGGCCTCGTAACGGTCCCGGTCGAGCCGCTGGTCTTCGAGGCGATAGCGGGATTCCTTGCCTTCATCCAGGGGCTGGGGTGGCGACACACTGGGGCGGAAGGAGCTGTTCCGGGCTGCCGCCAGCTCCTGTTCTGCGTTGCGCAGGCTGGCGATCAGGGTGTTGATTTCCCGTTGGCGGTGGCGGCAGCTGTCCAGGGCCGCCCGGCGGGCCGCTGCCGCCTGCTCGACTGCCGTCTTCTCAGCCGCCAGGCTGGAATCCGAGCCAGGCAGGCAGCGGAGATATCTGAGGGCTGACATGGGGGGATTGCCGGCGGCGGCGCTGAGGTTGCGGCAGCGCTCCCGGCCGGCTTCGCTCACCCCTGTGAACTGACAGCCCCCGCCCAGCAGGGTCATGCCCAACAGCACCGGCAGGAGGCGCCGGTGTCGGCTACCACGGGAACTGGCCATCGCCCTCGGAACTCCGCTCAGAGGTACACCACGTCCATTGTTGCCGTCCTGCCGGCGCCTGGAGGCCAGCGGCGGCCGCCCTCCGTGGCGGCACCAGCACCCCCGCTTTCAGGCCGGCCGCCGCACCAGCCGGAAGGTCAGGTTGAGCCGGGCGGCGTCGACCTTCAGACGTCGCGGCAGCCCGTGCTGCCAGTGCTGCTGGGTGGGTGGATCCATCAGCAGCAGATCCCCGTGCCCCAGTTCCACCGCCAGCGTGGGGGCCGTGTCCCGCTGGCGGGGACGGAAGCGCAGGGTGCGGCTGGCCCCCAGACTGAGGGAGGCGATGCAGGCTTCCGGATCCAGCTCATTCTCGTCATCGGCGTGCCAGCCCATGGCGTCACGGCCGTTGCGGTAAAAATTCAGCAGCAGGGAGTTGAACTCCTGGGCCGTGGCCTCCGCAACGCGCCGGCGGATCGCGCTGATGAGCGGTGTCCAGGGTTCGATGGCGTTCTCCAGGCCGGAGTAGCGGTAGCTGCAGCCCGGATCCGCCATCCAGCAGGTGAGACGGGGCATCGCATGGCGACGGCCGTACACGGTGATGGACTCCTGTTTCCAGGGCACCTCCCGCTGCAACTGCTCCAGCCAGCCATCGGCTTCCGTGGCGCCCAGCCAGTGCCGCCAGTGGCGCAGGCAGGGCTGGCTGGACGGAGACGGAGTCACTCGGCTCCGCCGCGGAACAGGTGGTTGTGGCCGGCGGAATAGAGCAGGGACCGGGCCTCCTCAGCCGCTCGCAGCGCCGGACTCACCACGTAGAGGGTGGTGCGGATCAGGTTGCGCTCGCGGCTGACCCGGGCCATGCTCTCCAGGGGCACCACCGTGAGCCACTGGTCGGGCCAGCTGACCCGGTAGCCGATCGCCACCGGCGTGTCCGCCGGGTAGTGCAGCAGCAGCTCGCTCTGCACCTCCTCCACGTGACGGGCGCTGAGGTAGAGGCAGAGGGAGGCCTGCAGGGCGGCGAGTCGGGCCATGGATTCGCGCTCCGGCACGCCGGTGCGGCCACCTGCCCGGCTCAGCACGATGGTCTGCACGCGGCCGGGAATGGTCAGCTCGGCGCCGAGGGCCGCGGCGGTGGCCTGGTAGGCACTCAGGCCCGGCACCACCTCCACCGCCAGGCCGGCGTCGGCCAGCCGGCAGATCTGCTCCTGCAGGGCGCCGTACAGGCACGGGTCGCCGTCGTGGAGGCGCACCACCCGTCGCCCCTGCCTGGCCCGCTCGACCACCACGGCCATCACCTCCTCGAGAGTCAGCGTGCTGGTGCGGACCGTTTCGCACTCGCTTGGTGCCAGGGCAGCGATCTGGGGATTCACCAGGGAGTCGGTCCAGACCAGAACCTCCGCCGCCTCAATGGCCCGCGCGGCCCGCAGGGTGAGCAGGTCCGGGGCCCCGGGGCCTGCCCCGACGATCTGAACGGTGGTTGTCATGCGGACACGCCGGAGGGATCAGGGAGGGGACGTTTGAAGCGGTAAAGCCAGAGCAGACCTGCCCCTCCAAGCGCGATGAGCAGCAGGCTCATCAGCTGGGCCATGCGCAGGCCACCGGTGCAGAAGGGCGGCTGGGAGAACAGGCAGAGGGGATCAAGCCGCAGCCCCTCGATCCAGAAGCGGCCGGCGCTGTAGGCCAGCAGGTAGACGCAGCTCAGGGCTCCGGCCGGCAGCCGCAGCCGGCCCTGACTGCCCAGGCGGAACAGGAGCAGCAGCAGGACGCAGACCGCCAGGTTCCAGAGGGACTCGTACAGAAAGGTGGGGTGAAAGGAGGCCTGCTCCAGGAACTCCGGCGGCCGGTTGGCCATCGGAATGGTCAGGGCCCAGGGGAGGTTGGTGGGCAGGCCGAAGGCCTCGGAGTTGAAGAAATTGCCCCAGCGGCCGATCGCCTGGCCCAGGGCCACGGCGGGAACGAGCACATCGAGCAAGGTCCAGAAGGCCTGGCGACGCCAGCGGCAGAAGAGCAGCGTGACCAGCGTCCCCCCGATCAGGGCACCGTGGATGGCGATGCCCCCCCGCCAGATGGCGAAGACATCGAGCCAGTTGTTGTCGAACTGGCGCCACTCCAGCGCGACGTAATAGAGGCGGGCGCCGACCACGGCACCGAGCACCATCAGCGGCAGGAGATCGGCGATCAGGGCGGGCTCGATGCCCCTGCTTCGACCCAGGCGGGTGGCCAGGAGCAGGCCCAGCAGCACCGCCAGGGCGATCAGCAGGCCGTACCAGCGCACGGAAACGGGACCCAGCTGAAAGATCAGGGGTCCCGGGGAGGTGAAGAGGCCGAAAAGAACGCTCAGAAGCCCTCCGCCGCCTGGACCTTCTCGACCTGGCGCTTCTTGAGCACCAGCATGATCTGAGCCAGGGCCACGGCGGCGAAGAAGGCGAGCAGCCCGTAAATGCGCACCGGATTCTGGAGCACCACTTCGGCGTCGATCTGGCCGAAGCCGCCGACGTTGGGATCGTTGGTGATCGGGGCACCGGCCTCCACCGCGTCGCCAAGCGCAACGGTGAGGCTGGGTCCGGTGGGCACGGTTTCGGTGACGGTGCCGGCTGCACCAGTGATTTCCACCACAGTGGCGCCGTTGTCATCGGTGCTGATGGCGCTGACCGTGCCGGTTGCGGGTGCGGTGTAGACGGTGTTGTTGGTCTTCTCTCCTTCCGGGGTCACCTGGCCGCGGCCGCGGTTGGCACCCACATGCATCTGATACTTGCCGAAATGGATGGCGCTGTCGGTGGCCGGATCGGGGGAAAGGATCGGGAAGACGATCTCCTGGTGCTGGTCGCCGGGGAGGGGGCCCACCAGAAGGATGTTGGGCTGGTCGTCGCTGTACTGGGTGAAGTAGACCCCAGCCGTTTCCTCCTTGAGCTCATCGCTGAGCCGGTCCTGGGGGGCCAGGGTGAAGCCATCGGGGAGCATCACCACGGCGCCGACGTTCAGGCCGGCGGGGCTGCCGTTGCCGGACACCTGCTGCACCGAGGTGTCGTAGGGGATTTCCACCACCGCCTTGAAGACCGTGTCGGGGAAGACCGCCTGAGGAACTTCGACCCGGGTGGCCTTCTTGGCCAGATGGCAGTTGGCGCAAACGATCTTGCCGGTCGCTTCACGCGGCGTGGCGTAGTTCTGCTGGGCCCAGAAGGGGTACGCCCAGCTGGGGCTGGCTCCCAGGAGCAGCGCGCCCACCGAAAGGCTGAGGGTGAGGAGGGTGCCGAACAGGGGGGAGAGGAAGCGGCGCATGGGGGTGGAGGTGGCGGGCGTCGGAGAGGGAAGTGGGGGAGAAAGATTCAGGCGCCGATCACGCCCACCAGGCCTTCTCGCCGGTGCGGAAGTCGGTTTCGGTCCACGGGCTGAGGAACACGTTGTCGTTCTCGACGCTGACGTGGGCCAGGGCCAGGGAGAGGGGAGCGGGTCCGCGCACCACCTTGCCGGCGGCGTCGTACTGGCTGCCGTGGCAGGGGCAGATGAACCGGTTGGCACCGCTGTTCCAGGGCACCACACAGCCCAGGTGGGTGCAGATGGCGTTGATGCCGTAGTCGCCGATGGCCTCGCCACCCTCCACCAGCAGGTAGGTGGGGTCACCCTTGAGACCCTGCACCAGGCTGCGGTCGCCTTCCTTGTGGGTGGCCAGCCAGCCGGTGGCGGTGACGCTGTTGCCCAGCTCGTCCTTGGCGGTGACGCCGCCACCGCTGCCCGCGGCCTTCGGCGGAATGAAGTAGTTCACCACCGGGTAGAGGGCACCCAGGGCCACCCCAGTGACGGAGCCGAAGGTCAGCAGGTTCATGAACTGCCGGCGGCCCATCCCGGGCACATCAGCCGCTCCACCGCCGTTCGAGGAGGCCGCAGGAATCTGGGTCATAGGGAACGGCGCGGTGTGACCGATTGACGTGGCACCCATTATGAACCTTGCCCTTCCCGGCCAGGGTCCGAGTCGCACCCGCCGATGGCCGGCTGCAACATGCTGTTGTGGAGTGAACCTGCCGCCATGACTTCAGCTGAGCCGCTTCGCCGGGAGGAACTGCTGGCGTTGCTGCGGACCCGCTGGCAGGCCACCTATGACCTGCAGCTGGTCCAGCGTCGCGGTCGCCTGTACCTGCATGTGATGTGGGGCTACCTGGAGCAGCAGTCCTTCCCACTCACACCCCAGGCCTACGACGAGCATCTCGAGGAGCTGGTGGGCTCTCTCAATGGGCTCGGCGTGGCGGCCCAGGTGCGCCACTGGCTCCAGACCACCACCGACAAGCCCCGCCTGGGCAAGGCCCTCTCCCTGCCCCTGGAGCTGCCGGCGGGGCGCGCCAGCGAGTTCATGCTCTGAGCCGGCGCCTCAGGTGGAGGGAGTCGGGGTGGGCCGCAGCCCCTCGGCCAGGGCCACCAGCGCCACCCCCAGCAGGTACAGGGCCATGATCGCCCCGGTGAGCAGCAACATCGTGATCGGATCGGTGGAGGGCGTCAGCACCGCACCGGCCAGGGCCGCCGCCAGCACCACCCAGCGCCAGGCGCCCAGCATCGTGCGCCAGTCGATCAGCCCAAGGGCGCCCAGCAGCAGCTGCAGCACCGGCAGCTGGAAGGCCAGGGCCGTGGCCACCATCAACAGCAGCACGAAATCGAGGTAGCGCTCGATCGACCAGATCGGCTCGACCACGTCGGCGCCATAGGACACCAGGAAGCGCAGGGCGGCCGGCACCAGGGCCCACCAGGCGAAGGCCAGACCGGCGGCGAAAAGCACCGTGGAGCCGGCGACGGCGGGGGCCACCAGCCGCCTCTCCCGACGGCTCAACCCCGGCAGCACGAAGGCCAGGATCTCGAAGAGCACGTAGGGCAGGGCCAGGGTGAGCCCCGCGTAACCGGCCACCTTCAACGACACGAACAGGAATTCGCCGGGGGCCAGCTGCAGGAAGCGGATCCCTTCGGCCGGCACCTCCAGCAGCTTCACCAAGGGCCGCACACCCACCAGGCAGACGGCGGCACCGACCACCACCGCCAGCAGGCTGCGCAGCACCCGCCGGCGGAGCTCTTCAAGGTGCTCCACCAGGCTCATCTGCACCTCGCCGGGGAAATTGTCCTCGGGGATGGAGTCGCTCATGGCCGTTCCGTTCCCGGCAGCCTAGGGGGCTCCACCAGGAGTCCAGCGGCCCTCTCTGGCACCGCCCACAGCACGTCGCCGCCGCGGTGGCGCACCGTTCCGGGGCCGGCGCCGGCGATGCGTTGCAGATCCCCGGTCGGCACCATCACCACCGCCACCCGGCCATTGGCCCGGCCCCGGCTGAAGTGAGCCGCCAGGTCGGCCGCCTCCCGCAGGTCCTCGTCGCTGGGGGTGCCCTCCGAGCCCTTGAGCACCACATGGCTGCCCGGGCACTCCTGGGCATGGAACCAGAGATCGCCGCGCCGGGCCTGCTGCAGGCTGATCCACTCGTTCTGACGATGGTTGCGGCCCACCTGCAACCGCAAGCCACCGCTGCTGCGCAGCTCCAGGGGGCTCGGAACGCTGCCGGCCGGACCGCGTCGCGTGCGCCGGGAGGGGCCGGGTCCCTTGCCGTCGCGGGAGGGGAGCAGGGCCGGCAGATCCTCCTCGACGGCGGCGAGCTGCGCCTCGTTTTCCGCCTGCTCGACAAAGGTGAGGCTGGTGTCAATGGCGGCCAGCCGCTGCTGATGCAGCTCCAGCCGGGGAATGATCGCCGCCACCGAACGGCGCAGCTTGCGGGCCTGGCGGTAGAGGCGCTGGGCTTCGTCGATTGCGTCCCGGGAGGGTGCCGGCAGGCTCAGCAGGCCATCGGCCCGGCGCTGCATCGCCTCGCTGCCGGGCACCGCCGCCAGCAGGCTCTGCTGCTGATCGGCGTTGCGACGTTCCCGTACGGCGGCGTTCTGGAGACGCTGCCGCAGGCTCGCCCGCCGCTGCTCCAGCTCCCGACGTCCCAGCCGATCGGCGTAGTAGCCCGCCAATCCCCTGTTGATGGCCCAGGCGGCCGGCGTGGCGGCCGCTGCCCCGGGGTCCCAGCAGCGGTAGTCACTGGGGCCGCCCCAGCCCAGGGCGAAGCGCTCCTGGTCCACCGTCTCCAGCCAGAGGCACCAGCGCTGCCAGAGCCCCTGCCACTGCTCCGCCTGCAGGGTCTGCACCGGCAGCGGCAGCCATGGGCCCGCCAGCTGGCGAGCCAGGGCCGGGCCGACCCCCTGGTAGGCGCCCATCAGCGCCTGGCCCAGCGTCTGGGGCAGCAGAGCAAGGCGCCGCTGCCAGGAAGCGAAATCCTCCTGGAGCTGGGGAGGTTCGCCGGCCATGGGCGGCGGCGGCACATAGGCATCCCCGGTGCCGATCGGCCGCAGGCGCGACCGGTCCTGGCGGACCTGGCGGGCCAGGGTGATCACCCTCCCGTCCTCATCAAGCAGGAACAGGTTGCTGTGGCGCCCCATCACCTCAAGCACCAGCTGCCTGGCGACCGGCTCACCGGGCCTGGGGGCGAAGCCCAGGGTCACCACCCGCTCCCAGCCCAGCTGCTCCAGGCTCACCAGAGCCAGACCCCGCAGGCCGTGTTGCAGCTGCTGGGCCAGGGTGCTGCCATCCCCCAGCCGCAGCGGTGGGTCGATGGCCAGCAGGCGTGGGGCCTCCGCCAGCCAGCTGAGTTCCAGCCAGAGGGTTCCCTGCAGGCTGCGCAGGCCGAGCTGCAGCCGCTGGGCATCGGGCTGCTGGGCCTTCTCGAAGCGACTGGGCAGCAGGCCGCGGCGCATCTCGACCAGCACGGCGAGCAGGCTGGTCACATCCATGGCCTGGATGGGCAGGGATGGGGCCATCGCCTCCACTGTCGCTTCCGTGCGGTCCACCCCTACTGTGCGCCCCAGCGCCAGCGAGCCATGCCATCCCCCCCCTGCCCCGGTCGGCTCACGGTGATCACCGGCCCCAGCGGGGTGGGCAAGGGGACCCTGGTGGCCAGGCTGCTGCAGCGCCATCCCGGGATCTGGCTGTCGGTGTCGGCCACCACCCGATCGCCCCGCGCCGGGGAGATCGATGGGCAGAACTATTTCTTCCTGACCCGGCCCGACTTCGAGCAGAGGGTGTCCACCGGGGGCTTCCTGGAATGGGCCGCCTTCGCGGGGCACCTGTACGGCACCCCGAGGGATCCAGTGGAGCAGCATCTTGCCCAGGGCCAGCCGGTGCTGCTGGAGATCGAGCTGGAGGGGGCCCGCCAGGTGCGGCGCACCTTCCCGGCGGCCTATCAGCTGCTGATCAAGCCGCCCAGCTTCGAGGAACTGGAGCGCCGCATCCGGGGCCGCGGCACCGACGCTGAGGAGGCCATCGAGAAGCGCCTGGCCCGGGCCCGGGTGGAACTGGAGGCCGAGGCCGAGTTCGATGCGGTCCTGGTCAACGGCGACCTTGATCTGGCCTTGCAGGAGCTGGAGTTGCTGCTGGGATGTCGCGACGCCGTCTGACACCCCAGCCATGGAAGTGCCGCCATGAAAAAAGCGGCCCGTCCAAGGGCCGCCGGGGGGGAGTTTGATCAGCCCTGCTGCAGGCTTCAGAGGGGATGGATGATCAGATCGGGGAAGAAGCGGAAGACCTCGATCGTGATGCCTGCCGTCAGGGTGAACCAGACGGCGGCCACGACGGGTGCGGTGGTGAGGAATTTCTTCATGGCTCTTGGAATCAGCGGGGGGAAACGGTCACTTTGGAGTCGGACTCCACCATGGCTCCGCTGGTGAACTCCTTGAGGGCCGCCAGGGGCCAGACAGCAGCGGCCAGAGTGGTTTTGAACGCCAAGGGCAGATCGATCTGGATCTCACGCATGGTGGCGTCCTTGCTGCCGCGGATAGCGATCAGGTAGCCACGGCCAGCCCAGCCGATCGTGCCAGCGATGTACAGAAAAAGGAGGCCCGGGATCGTGAAGTCACCGGCGTGGCTCCAGCGACCGTCAGTGATCAGGTGGGGCAGGCCATCGGTGCCACAGAGGGCCTGCCCGTAGTACGCGAACCGGGCCTTGGCCTGATCCGTGCTGGCAGCGGCGGCGCGCTGTTGGAAGCGGGGGGTCTCGCTGCAGGGGGTGAGTCCGCCGATGTCGGCCTGGGCCGAAGGGGCGAAGCCGAAAAGCAGGAACGCCGAGGCGAGCAGGGCGAAAAGCCTGCTGGCGAACGGACGGCTGGAAAGAAGACGGCGCATGGAGGGGGGCCGCGGTGGAACTGCCGCGGGGCAGGATGGCTCGTGCGGACAGTAGGGGAGCTCTTCAGGGCGCATGAGCACGGTTCTGGCCCTCGAAACAAGTTGTGACGAGTCGGC
>JBBQIH010000030.1:0-13196 GCA_038324725.1 Cyanobacteriota bacterium
CCTGCCGGCTAGGCCCTGGGCAGGGCGGCATGCAGGGCTTTGAAGCGAGCCTGCTGAACCTTGTGACTGACGATTGGCGCCGGATAGCCACGCCGCTCCAATGGCGCTATCTCACCGCTGAGCAGGTCGGCAGTGGCCACATGGGCCAGTTCCGGCAACCAGCGGCGGATGTAGGTGGCCTCAGGATCGAAGCGGGCCGCCTGCGTGAAGGGGTTGAAGATGCGCAGGGGCTTGGGATCCATGCCGCTGCTGGCGCTCCATTGCCAGCCGCCGTTGTTGGCCGCAAGGTCGCCATCCACCAGCCGTTCCATGAAGGCGCGCTCGCCCCAGCGCCAGTCCACGATCAGATCCTTCACCAGGAAGGACGCCACCACCATGCGGCAGCGGTTGTGCATCCAGCCGCTCTCGTTCAGCTGGCGCATGGCGGCATCAATGATCGGCAGCCCGGTCAGCCCTTGGCACCAGGCCTGAAAGCGCGCCGGATCGTTCTCCCAGGGGAAGTGGCGCCACTGCGTCCTGTAGGGGCCGTCGGCCAGCTCAGGGAAATGGAACAGGGCCTGCTGGTAGAACTCGCGCCAGGCCAGCTCCTGTTCCCAGACGCCGATGGACGTGAGGGCCTCTTCGCTGCGGGCGAGGGCCCGGGCCCCCTGGGCGGCCGCCCAGGCCTGGCGGGGGCTGAGGCTGCCGAAACTGAGGGCGGCGGACAACGCGGAGGTGCCGGCCTCACCCGGCATGTTGCGATCCGGCTCGTAGGCGGCCATGGGGCCGCCGTTCAGCCCGCCATCGGCAAAGGCCTGGAGCTGGGCCAGGGCGGCCGCTTCACCGGGGCGGCAGGGGCAGAGATCAGCGCCGGCAAAGCTGAACCCCAGCTCTTCGGCCGTGGGCGCCGCCTCCAGCCTGGGCAGGGCGGCCCAGGGGGCGGCCCGTTCCGCCGGCAAGGCCGCGGGATCGAGATCCAGTAAGCCAGCGGGAGCGGCCACCGGCTCCAGCCCACCGGCGCGTCCCTGCACCTGGCCGCGCCAGTTGCGCAGGAACGGCCCATAGACCCGGTAGGGCTCGCCGGCACCAGTGCGGATCGCCTCCGGGTCCACCAGCAACTGGTCCCAGTCCACCAGAACCCTGGTGCCCTGGCCCTGCAAGGCGGCCGCCACCTGCCGGTCGCGCTCGCGGCCGTAGGGCTCCACGTCGCGGTTCCAGGTCACCACGCTGGCGCCCACGGCCCTGGCGGCCCGGGGGATCAGGTCGGCCGGCTCGCCCTTCAGGAGCAACAGACGGCTGCCGGCCGCCCGCCAGCGCTGCTCCAGTTCCCGCAGGCTCTCGCAGAGAAACCAGACCCGGGCCGGCGCCATCAGCGGGTCGGCAAGAATTGCCGGATCCAGCACATACAGGCCCGTGACCGCCGGGGTGGCCGCCGCGGCCGCCGCCAGTCCCAGGTTGTCGGCCAGGCGCAGGTCGCGGCGATGCCAGAACAGCCAGCGCTCCGCGGCCATCAGAGTCCCAGCTGCTGACGGGCGCGGTACCAGGCCGTCACGGTTTTGCCGTCCAGGGCCTCGTCGCCGCCGGCCAGGGCGGCATCCAGCTGGGCTGGCTCCAGCAGCAACACCTCCATGTCCTCGTCGTCGTCGCCGGGGGGGCGGTCTTGCAGCAGGGTGAGCTCGCGGGCCAGGAAGAGGTGGATCACCTCGTCGGAATAACCGGGGCAGGGGTGCATGGTGCCAAGGGGATCCCAGCGGCTGGCGCTGTAGCCCGTCTCCTCCTCCAGCTCGCGCTGCATCGAACCCAGGGGCAGCTCGCCGTCCTCCAGGGTGCCGGCGGGGAACTCCAGCAGGCGGCCGGCCACGGCGAAGCGGTACTGGCGCAGGATCACCACCCGGCCGTCGGCCAGCACGGGCACCGCCAGGGACGCGCCCGGATGGCGGATCACCCCGTAGGTGCCCTCGATGCCGATCGGCAGCACCACCCGGTTGAGCTCGAAACGAACCTTGCGGGCCTGCAGGGCGGCGGTGGTTTCCAGGTGGATGCAGGGCTCGGGGGGCGGCAGGGGCGCCATGGGGCAGGCCGTTGGGGCCCCCAGTGTGACCGGCGAAGGCCGCTGCCGGAGTTCAGGCGCCCTCGGGCCAGCCCAGCGCGCCGGCCAGGGGCGCAGGCGGTGGCTCCCCCGCCGCCCGGGCCAGGGCCGCCAGCCGCTCGGCCACCGTGCACGGCCCAGCGGCCACACCGCCCGGCAGGAGCAGATCCGGCGCGATCGCCGCCAGGGGCGCCAGCACAAAGCTGCGCTCGCCCAGGCGTGGGTGGGGCAGGGTCAGCTGCGGGCTGGCGGAGCGCTGGCCGCCGCACCAGAGCAGGTCGAGATCGAGGCGGCGGGGGCCCCAGGGCACCAGACGCTCGCGGCCGAAGCGGGCTTCCAGGGCCAGCAGGCGCTCCAGCAGCAGGCCGGCCTCGGGCCAAGGCGAGGCCGGCGACGGCGCGGAACGGCACAACCCCAGCACGACGGCATTGAGATAGGCCGGCTGGCCGGGCGGGCCACCCACCGGTGCGGTGCGGTAGCGGGGCGACCAGCGCAGCTCCAGCCCACAGCAGCCAGCCGCACCGGCCCAGGCCTGGAGCGCGGCGGCCAGCAGGGGCCGCACGGCCGTGAAGGTGGCGGCGGGATCCCCCAGGTTGGCCCCCAGGGCGATCGCCAGGCCGGCAGAACTGGCGGGAGACAGCATCGGCGCAGCCTGGCAGGGGATGGCAGGGGTGCGGATGGCCGCACCGAAGCCTGCAGATCGCCGTTCAGGGCACAACCAGACCAGACGGCTCTCCACCGGATGAGATGTTGTACCTAGCCCATTTCGACGCGGATGGCCTACATCCATCTAGGCTAAAAGCAAGAAACAAGACAGACAACAACGTTCGACAGTATTCACTGGTGCGTGCCACATCAAGGCTTGATCAGCCGCACCCATTGTTCTCAACGGGAGACAGAATTATGGACATCTCCACCATCACCCAACTGGTCCTCGGCTACGGGTTTGCCTTTGCCCTCTTCGTGGGCTTGCCGGCCATCCTGTTCGTCGTGGTGTTCCTGCCCGGTCTGATGCGCACCACCGGTGAGGGGATCGGCAGGCAGGAAGCTCTCGAGACGCAGGCTCAGGCCACATCCCTGAAGGTGCCGTTCAGGACATCCGCCCCCCGCCCATCGGTGCGGCGGACGATGATGAACACCGCCTGACCCTGCCTGCCGCTGATGAGCCCCCTGTTCGCCTGTTCCGGTTGTGGTCTGCAGATCGAACGGTCTGTGCGCCTCTACCGGGAGGAGAAGGGTCGGCTGTTCTGCTCCAGCTGCAAAGACAGGCTGGAGGCGGCCGGCCAGGCCGAAGCGGCACTGGAGCCCCCCGTCGACGGCTAGCCGATCGCAGCCTCATCCCGGCGGTGGATCTCGCTGGCGTCATCGGTCCAGGCGCCCTGGCCCCAGTCGCGGCAGCAGCTGGTTTCCAGCAGAAGCAGATGCAGCAGGGCCTACTGGTAGCCAGGGGTTCGGGGCAGAAAGACTGGGCTGTCCTGCTGCACCAGGACAAGGATCCCGGTTTCATCGCCGGCGATCGGGGGCAGGGCGTGGCGCAGAGGCCGGCTCCCAAGCTGCCGGGCAACGATCAGTGCCCGCTGGGTTGTGTGAACAACCTCAAACAGCACTGCAACTCACCCGTCTATTACGAGATGAGGCCCACCGACGGCAAGCCCCGTCTGCCGGGCTGGATGAACATCGGCGCGGGCTGCTGCAAGAAGAAGACCCTGGGCATTTTCTGAGGCACATGGATCGTGATGAGAGCGCGCTGGCTCTGGCAGGGATGGCGTGTTGCATGGTGTCGCTCGTGTCGGTGCAACGGAAAGCGCCCAGTTCAGTCCTGAGTTCTCCTGGCGAATTTGCCTAGTCAGGCTGATAGGGCGACTCAAGAGGAGATGCTGGCCACCGATGATGGCGTGGCGTGGGAATCCGTAGGTCCCCATTCATTGCGCTTGTTTGAGGCCAAATGGTCGGCGCGTTTGCAACGCAGAACTTCAGAAACTGGTTGCCATCCATGGGCTTAGCAAAGAAATAGCCTTGACCGATTTGGCAGCCGGCTAATCTCAGTGTGTCGATGTCATCTTGCGTTTCGATACCTTCAGCAACGCTGACCAGTTCCAGCCGGTTAGCCAGATCCACGCTCGAGTTGACGATCGCTTGGCAGCTTGGATTGTCAGCACATCCAGTGACAAATGTCTTGTCAATTTTGAGCTCTGTGAATGCCACTCTTGCGAGCTGGCTTAAACTTGAAAACCCTGTTCCATAGTCGTCGATGGCGAGACCAAACCCGTGCATCCTCAACCGTGCGAGGTTCTCCAATGCAGGGGCAACCTGGGTCATGGCCATGGTCTCAGTCACCTCCAGAATCATATGAACTGGATCGAGACCGGAGTCCGTCACAATTCGAGTGATGCGTTCGGCGAGTAACGGTTCATTCAGAGAATTCATCGACAAGTTCACAGAAACGTGAATAGCATGACCTGCTTGGTGCCAGCTTCGGCAAGCCAGCGCTGATTGCTCCAGTATCAGGTAGGTCAGATCATCGATTTGTCGGTTCTGCTCGAGCTGAGGAATGAACACAGAGGGTGCCACGACCCCATGCTCCACAGTGCGCCATCGTGCCAGTGCTTCAGCTCCCACCAAAACTCCATTGGCGAGATCGAACTTCGGCTGAAAAAAAGGCTCAAATTGATGGTTACGAATGCCGTCTTGAATCTCTTCGAGGCTGAATTCAGGGCCAGCCCTGCCTGCCAGCTTGGGCTGTGGAGCGAAGGGCAGATGTTGCGCCAGAAGCTCTTCAAGGGAGATGCGGGACACCGGCTTCTCAATGATGCCAAGCAGAGCCACACCATAGGCCTTTGTCATCGTTTCGACGGAATTGAGCAGCGATCGACTTTGCGCACTGGTGATGATGAACGAAACTGCATAGTTCGCAGTTCCAACATGCCGGATGAATTCCATGCCATCCATGCCAGGCATATTGAGATCGCTGATCACGACGTCGACACCGTCCTTTCCGGCGATCAGCTCCAAAGCCCGCGCACCATCGGCAGCCTCCATGACGTCGTGTGCCCCGATCGCCCGGAGCATGCGCAGTACAGTTTTGCGCTGGAAAGGATGATCCTCAACGACCAGGATTTTGAGGCTTTTAATACTTCTCACAGCGTTCTCTGTCGCTCGGGAGCGATGGGTGCGGCGGAGTCCACCAGCGATCGCAGGGCAATATCAAAGTTGGGCCGCAAAGCCTGGATATGAGCTTGACAAAGTCTGGCTACTCTCTCCATCGCTTCGCTGCAAGAAACCAATTCGGGAGCACCGACTATTTGGCTTGCGCCCTTGATGCGATGCACCATTAGAACACATTCCCTAAGATCTCCTGCCACGATCGCTTCATCAAGTGCCACAAGATCCGAAATAGTTTGAGCTACGAATTCATCAATGATCTCGACACGCTCGGCTTCATCAGCCGAGAGGTTCTCAAGAGTTGAATGGTTGATAGGCGCAGACTTTATCATCTTTGGAAACACGATCCATCGTGAGAGAAGCTGCCGAAGCTGGGCGATATTCGCTGGCTTGGTCAACATGTCGTCCATGCCCGCCGCGCGGCATCGGCTCGCCGCTTCGGCTAGCACACTGGCGGTCCAGGCAATGATCGGTACATGGCCTCCCGTCTGTTTCTCTTCGGCTCGTATCGCACAGGAAAGAGCGTATCCATCCATATCCGGCATGTTGCAATCGGTGATCACGAGATTGAAGCTGCCTTTGCGCCAAAGCTCGAGCGCTTCATTCCCGCTGGCTGCAGCCTGTGCACGAATACCAAGTGATGCCAGTTGATTTTCAAGTAACTGTCGATTGGTTAAATGATCATCGACCGCGAGCACCGTCAGTTGTGCTCCCGTCTCATCAAAGCTGCCTGGGAGCTGCGGTTCGAATGCCTCTGGAATCACATCCAAGGGCCTGTCGCAGAGCGGTAGTGCCAAGGTCAGGCTCATGGTTGTGCCTACACCGACACCGCTCTGCATCGTGATTGTCCCCCCCATCATCTCGGCAAGCCTGCGGCTGATCGCCAAACCCAACCCAGTTCCGCCGTAGATTCGCGAGGTCTCCAATGCGGCCTGTTCAAATGGTTGGAACAGACGATTTATCGCTTCTTCACTGATGCCGATCCCGGTATCCTCAACCGAAAAACAGACAACTTCACCGTCCTCGGTAGACTCTAATGGCTCGACGTGAAGCCGCACATAGCCCTGCGAAGTGAACTTGATCGCATTGCTCACAAAGTTGCCGAGGATTTGTGTGATGCGCTGCGCATCCGCAAGCAACCACGGAGGCAGGCTGGCATCGACACTGTCGATGAGTGTCAGATCCTTTGCTGAGGCCATCGCAACGTAGGTGCCGAAGACCCGACGAGTGATCTGCCGAATGGAAGTCGGCTCAGGCAGGATCACAAGTTTACCTGCCCTGATCTTGGCATGGTCAAGGACATCGTCGACAATCTGGACAAGCCCACTTCCCGATTCTCGCGCCGCTGTGAGGAATTCTCGCTGGCGATTGTCGAGATTCGACAAACTCAGTAGTTCGAGCATGCCGAGCATGCCATTGACTGGTGTGCGAATTTCATGGCTCATCATGGCCAGGAAACTCTCCTTTTCCAGGATCGCGAGGCGCACCTGCTCATCCACTCGCAGACGTTCAGTCGTTTCCCTGCTAATAGCAATAAACATCAACACGAAGATGGTGGTCGACGTACCGAGCAAAGTGAGAATGCTGATGAATGGAAGATTTTGCAAGCGAAAATAGATAAGCTGTTGTTTTTCCTGCGTATCTCTTTCGACTTTATCCATCTCGTCGATCAGGATCCGAAGTTCCTTCATCGTTGCAATACCTCTGCCACGAATAATTTCGGTACGCAAGGAGATTGGGGCCGTTCGCTCGAAGATGCTGAGCAGACGATTGAGCAAGTCACTTTGTTTAATTGTCAATTCTCGTAGCTTCTCATACCTGCGCATTTGAGACGGGTCAGCATTTGTCATCACCTGACCGAGCTCATCCAAGGGCCTCTCAATCGCTGTGAGGGCGGCCTGGTATTCAATTTTTTCGAGCTCATCAGGGGTGAGCAGATAAATGCGCTGGGCAAACATCGCGGAGCCAGTGGCTTTGAGGAGTGCTCCTAGACGATTGCGGGTATCTTGAGCTTCATCAATCTGTTGGACCGTCTGCATTAACTGCGTTTGGGTCCAATAGGTTTGCCAGCCAATTGCAAATAACAGAAGCATCGCTCCGGAAAATCCCCTGAGCAGATATTTCTCTATCCTGGTAAGCATTCTTACATCGTGGTGGCCTCTCAACTTTGCGCAAAGAAGCGTCGCCATTCCCAAAAGCAACAACGCCGCAGCCGTATTCACGGCCACCGGCGGATGCCACAGATCTGTCGTGACTTCCACCGAGCCCCACAGGTAACCCAGCAAAGAGACCCCGCCAATCAAAGCGACGGCCATGCCACCAACAATTGTCAGAGGCTGAAGCCGACGATACGGAAAGATCACGATCGCCACTCCGATCGTCGCGAATGCAGCTGCCGTATACGGGGACATACGGCCAGGGAAGGCGGTGAAGGCCATACCTGTGTCTTGAAACAGCAACTCGTCGATCCCCAGCGTCCACCCGAAGGCGTATTGGCTGAGTGTGGCAAGGCCAAGATGGGCAACGAACACGGCCATCGCCTGTCCGATGAGCTGAATGGGGCGACGCGGACGTTTATCAAGAATGAACAATGCCGCAGCACCGACCATCAACCCCATTGCCGTGTTGGCTTTCATTTCGACCGCCCCTGGGATAACGCTTTTCAAAAGCGGTATGCCGAGTGCCCAACCGAGCAGGACGGACAGTCCAATCGAAGAGATCCCAATGATCGCCATATCAATGAATTTGCGTATCGGCAAAATCCTGGCTCGAGAAAAAGGATCCCTCGACCCACCATCGGTTGTTAACCCAAAATTCCACAGATGCGAAGCGGATGTGTTGGACGTTTCAAACTGAAATAATTTCACCTGACACGCCACCTTAGTGTTGAAAATTTAAGGTTTCTTCGACAAGATTCAGCCAACTGCCTTGCGCTGGATGCTTCTGGATCGCTCCCATCATTCTCTTTTGACAGGACAGCGTCTGGCTCTGCAGTGGGCTTTCCCAGATATTTCGCACACCGATCAGCGGTTCCCAGTGGTGTGCGTGGGCGGAAGCCGATGACGCGCTGCTTGTCATCGAGCGGGCTGGCGCAGCCGGTCGTTGGATGACGGCGCTCGCGGCTGTCGCAGCCCTCAATCCTGAAGAGCAGATCCCACTGCCCAAGTGGGGCTTGTCCCGCGTCCAGCCCCTTGGCCGGTGGCGACAAACAAGTTGCCGCTGCGGCTGGCCTGATCTGCCCCTGAATTCTTTTCTGTTCAGGACTGTTTTGTTACTCGCCTTTTCCTGCCGTACCCCGCTGGATCCTTGGCCCTGAGCCGATTCACCAGGCTGATCAGCACCTCCAGCTGATCAAGGATGAGGGGATGGGCATCGATCCTCCAGTCCAAGACGACCAGCGCCTTCTTGGTGCCTGCACTCAGGCGCTCGACTCATCGCCGTCCACTTCCGCATCAAGAGGAGCCTCGAGATCGACGTCGATGGCTCCAACGAGATCATGGAGTCGCGCTGCCAGACTCGCAGTCACAGGCCGCAACCTCCAAGGATGTGCTGCCATGTCGACTGCACGCAGGGTCAGGAAAGGGGCCAGGGTGGGATCGTCGTTGCTGGTGACAGAAATGTGACGCTCCAGCACGCCCTCTCCGCTGGCACCAAGGGCGTAGCAAATCCTGTCCCGCGTCTGTAGTCCGAGGGCCTACCGGATTTCTTGAGAGATGGTGGTCTGGCAGCGATCGGTGAGGGTGGATTCGATCGCCATGGAGGAGCCGGTCATGCCACTGCATGGCCTCAGAGCCGGGTTGGCCAGCGATCAGATTTCGCCCAGCAACTGGCGCACCAGGCCCATCAGCTCCTTCTTGCTGAACGATTCCAAGGGCGGCGGTGGCGGCTGCACCTGGTTGTGCTCCAGAACCCTGGCCAGCTCGGGCTTCTTCAACTTGGTGTAGCCCTTGATCCCGTGCGCCTTGCACAGTTGCTTGAGGGCCACCACCGAAAGCTTGAGGAAACGGCCTTTGCCCAGCAGAGCTTTGCCGCGTGAGGAGGCCGCCTCGGGGGGATCCGTCAGCTGGTTCAGAGCTTCAGCAGAGCGTTGGAGATGCTCCCCCACGCGGCGATACACCCGGGCATCGGTGCCGGCCAGCTCCCGGTGGCTTTGCTCGAGCAGATCAGCGATCGATGGGCCTGCGCTCATGGCTGCTCGTTGATCTGGGCTGGGCCTTGGCTGGCTACGGCGGCTTCGCTGGCTTCGCTGGCTTCGCTGGCGAGGGCCACAGCGCGTGCCTTCACCTGGCGCCAGCGGCTGGCCTGGGCGATCAGCCGCCGGAACATCTCAACCAGCCAGAAGCCGCTCTGGCGCTCACTTTCATCAATCAGGCCCACCATGGCGTCGCCGGTGTCCTCCAGTTCGCGGATCACGGCGCCGAGCTTGGCGTTGAGGGCATGCAGCCGCGCCTTGGTGCGGGCTTCATCGGCCAGGTCGGCCTCCAGTTCGCCCAGCTCCCGTTGCAGCTCGGCAATCACCACACCGCGGCGGTCGCTCTGGGCCTTGAGCACCCCCCGGGAGCGATTGGCGGACACCAGCGCCGCACGGCATTCGCTGTAGGTGGCCCCCAGAGCCTCAGGCTCCGGGGATGGCGGAAACTCGCTGGCTGATCGCAGGGCCATGCTGCGGCGAAGTACAGCTCCTAAGGATTACAGCTTTGACACCCAGCTGCCGGCTTTTCTGAAGGCTCTCTGCGAAGGCGTGGCCCGCCCTCGGATCGTGGGGGATGGTTATGCCAGACATGGCCGCCTGCCTGACTGCCGTCGCTTGCGGCAGCCGTAGGGTCTCCCCACCTGCCCACGCCGGAATGGACAGCCCTGACATCGCGCTGCGGGTGGTCGAGCCGGGGGATCTCGATCAGCTGTTGCCCCTGGCGGAGGCGTTCTACAACCACTTCGGCTACGGCTTCGAAGCGCGCTGCAAGCGGGCCCTGCTGCAGGGGCTGCTGGACGACCCGGCGTTGGGCCGGCTCTGGTGGGTTCAGCAGGAGGGAGGTGCGATCGGCTATCTGCTGCTGGCCTTCTCCTTCAGCCTGGAGATGGAGGGCCCGATCGCCTTTGTCGATGAACTGTTCATCGCCCCGGAGGGCCGCTCCCAAGGGACCGGTGCCCGGGCCCTCGCCCTGGCGGAGGCCGCCTGCCGCGCCCTCGGGATCGCCGTGTTGCGGCTGGAGGTGGAGGCCGGCAACCCCCGCGCCGTCGCCCTCTACCAACGCCAGGGCTATGGCGACCTCGGCCGGCGCCTGTTGAGCAAGCCGTTGCCCGGCTGATGACGGGGGTGCCGATCACCTTGGCCGCTGGAACCGCCGCAGCTCCCAGGCCGTGAGCCGCTGGCCGGCGTCGTAGAGGAGGCTCACCTGGTGGAACCGGTCGGTCGCCAGCCGGCAGCCCAGCTCCAGCCGGAAGGCCCCGGGCGGCAACACCTCCGGCAGGGAGCAGAGCAGGCCATCGGCGAAGCCGGCATTCAGGCTGCCGTGGCAGAAGCTGTCGGGGCGGAAGGGCTCACACACCACCGGCTCCGGATCGCGGGCGGGCCAGTGGTGGGGCTCGAGGCGCTCCAGCTGGCCGGGCCAGCCTTCCAGCTCCGCCAGCAGCGCGCGCCAGTCGGTGGCCGCAGGCCGGGGCGGGTCCGGCGGGCGGGCCAGGCTGCAGCGGAACGGCACCACCCCCAGGCTCTGCAACCACCAGCGGGCCTCGTCGCTCAAGCCGCTCTCGCCCGGCTCGGGTTCGGGCCGCCCGTAGAGCAGCACCAGCATCGAGCGGGAACGGCCCCGGAAAACGTTCAGCTCATGGCCGAAACGCGGCTGCGACGGGTCCACCACCAGGCTCGACTGGCCGGCCACCCGCGGAACTGCCAGCACTGCCCGCCCTGGTTGTAGCCGGCGCGGGTGAGGGGCAGCTGCCGCCGGCCCTGTGGGGCGAAACGCAGGCCGCGGCCATCCCAGAGGCCGGTGTCGGCGCCTGTGAAGCTGATGGTGTAACAGGTGTCGGCCACCGACGTGCTCGGCCGGGCGAGATCCAGCCCCCCGCCGGCGCTGCGCTCATACCAATCGCTGGGGCCGCACCAACGGCCTTCGAAATTGAGCCGGTTGAGCTCCCACTGGCGGTCGTGGCCGGTCATGCCCCTAGCTTGCCGCCCACACGGAGGGCCCGGATGCGCATCACGATCATCGGCTGCGGCTACGTGGGCTCGGCGCTGGCCGAACTGGCCGAGACAGCGCAGCTGCTCGATGCCGCCGACCCGGGCGACCTCCTGCGCGCCCTCCAGGACAGTGAAGCAGCGGTGTTCTGCCTGGCTCCCACGGGCGATCGGCAGGTGGACGCCGCCGGCTACGAGGCCACCTTCCTGCGCAGCATGCAGGCCCTGGCTGCCGTGGTGCCGTCCTTGCCTGGGCTGCGGCAGCTCGTGTACACCAGCAGCTGCTCGGTGTATGGCAACGCCGAGGGCCTGCTGGAGGAGGACACCCCCCTGCAGCCCCGCGACCGTCACGGCGAGATCCTGCGCGAGTCCGAAGCGGTGCTGCTCGGTTGCCGTTCCCTGGGCCGCCGTGTCGCCATCGCCCGACTCGGGGCGATCTACGGCCCCGGCCGGGAGCTGGACCCACGCATCCACGCCCTGGCAGGCAAGCCCCGCCGGGGGGATGGCGCCAGCCTCACCAGCTGGATCCACCGCGACGACGTGGTGGCGGCCCTGGCCTGGGCCGTGGAAACGGGCTTCGACGGGATCGTCAACCTGGTGGATGACGCGCCGATTCGCGTGCGCGACCTGGTCGATCTCACCTGCCGCGCCGCCGGCCTGGAGCCGGTGCTCTGGGAGGCCCCGGCCCCGACGGGCGATGAAGCCAGCAGCGGGCGCCGGGTGTCGAACCGGCGGCTGCACGACTGGGCTTCCAGCTGCAGCACCCGCGGCTACCGGTGCTGGGCGATGGGAGCCTGGTTCCGCCCCGGTAGCCTTCAGCGGTCTGCATCGGTAGCCAAGGCATGGGAGACCCGCAACCCTGGCGCCACCGATGAGCTCGCTCCAGCTCGCCACCCTCGACGGCTGCGGCCTGGCGATCGGCCCCTACCCCCGCTTTCGCTACGACGCCCGCGGCGGCAGCGGCCTTGGGGAGCTGGGTGCGCCCGGCACCGCCGGCCTGCGGCCCCTCAGCTTTGACCCAGGCGCGCTTTCGATCCCGCCGCTCTCCTGGCGCACCACCCGCTGCCTCGGCTTGCCCCTGCCGCCCGGGTTGCGCATCGCCATCGAACCGGAGCGGCTCGACGGCTGGCTGGATCCCGCCACCGGTGCGGTGAGCCTGCGCTTCTCGGCCCGCTTCCTCTGCTCCATTGAGCTGCTCTATGGCCCCACCGTGCTGCGGGTGGACGCCGAGCTCAGCACCGGGCCGGTGCGCAGCCAGCGCCACCGGGTGCAGGGCGAGCCCATGGGCGCCGACGGCACCGCCCTGCTGGTGGGGGTGGCCACGGTGCCCCGCTGCCACGATCCCCTGCTCGATGGCTTCCTGGGCCTGCCCGATGAGGCCCTGGCGGTGCTGCGCTGCCGCTTCAGCCCGACGCCGCTGGCCGCAGCCTCCGCCTGACTCACCGGGACCAGGGAACGACCGCCCCCCCTTCCGCCAGACTGTCCCATCCCAGGTCCACAGCTTCCCCATGGTCGTCAGCGGCGCTGCTGCCAGCACCGAGGCCGGTGATGCCGCCGCCCGCGCCTTTCCGCTGGCTGCGATCACAGGCCACGGCACCCTGAAGCTTGCCCTGCTGCTGGCGGCGGTGGATCCCGGCCTGGGCGGCGTGGTGATCGCCGGCGGCCGCGGCACCGGCAAGTCGGTGCTCGCCCGCGGCCTGCACGCCCTGCTCCCGCCGATCGACGAGCTGGATCTGGGCGATGCCGCCACCCCGCTCCATGCCGATCCCGCTCGACCCGACGAGTGGG
>JBBQIH010000031.1:0-12659 GCA_038324725.1 Cyanobacteriota bacterium
GCGGGCTTCCGCCTCGCCCATGAACAGGCCGGCGGCGGCGGCGCGCATCTCCTGCAGCGCCACGTTGGTGGCCGAAAGGGAGCAGGCCTTTTCGAGCACATCGCGGAGGCCGCGGGTGTTCACCGCCAGGATGCTGGGATCGCCGGCGATCACCGCATAGCCGACGTAGCGCAGGAACCAGGCCATGTCCCGCAGCGACTTGCGCATGCGGGCGTTGCCATAGATCGCCACCGAGATGGGGCTGAAGCCACTGGGCAGCACGACCCGCACGTCGGCGTCGGCCTGGACGCCCTCGAGGATCCGGCCGAGCAGACCACTGCCCCCGGAGCCCTGGGCGAAGGTGCGCACCGAGCGCTGGAAGGCGGCCTGGTCGGCGGCGAGGGCGACCCCATCGGCGGCCCCAGCGCTGGGGGTGCTGAGGGGGGCGTCGAGGTAGGAGAGGGGGGTGCCGCCCGTGAAGATGCGGTTGGCGGCCCGGGCCACGATCGCGTCGGCATTGGCGGAGATCCGTCGGGCGGCTTCGACGCGGATCTGGCCGCTGCGGAAGAAGGTGGTCAGGGCGTCCAGTTCGCCGCCGTCGGGGAAACGGTCCTGCTGCTCCGCCTTCCGAACGCTGGAGAGCGGCAGGGTGTCGTAGCGCTGGGGGGCGACCCTGGTGCTGCCGCTGCTGGCGGTCACGGTCATGAACGAGAGCGAGCCGGGCTGGGTCACGTTACGGCTGGCCCCCTGGCCCCCCGGCAGGGGATGAACAAATGTTTGCAGCCTTGCCTGAGGCTCAGGCTGAACGGCGGCCGGCGCCGTGGAATGCTCCCTGACCCTGCACCAAGGCACCGATGGATCACCCCCTGGAGGCCCCGCTGGATGCCGCCACGCCGGTGGTGAGCGCCTTCTACGACCGTTTCCCCTACCCGGGGGATCCCCTCCAGGACGGCCCGCCGCCTGGATACAACTGGCGTTGGTGCGTGGACAGCGTGGTGGCGGCCGTCGACGGGGCCCTGCCTCCGCCGCCGCGCCCCTGGCGGATCCTCGACGCCGGCTGCGGCACAGGGGTGAGCGCCGACTACCTCTGCCATCTCAACCCGGGGGCCTCCGTGCTCGCGGTGGACATCAGCGCCGGTGCCCTGGCGGTGGCCCGGGAGCGCACCGGCCGCTCAGGGGCTGCCGCCCAGGTGACGGAGCTGCGCATCGAGCAGCGCAGCCTGCTCGATCTGGCGGGGGAGGGCCCCTTCGATTACATCAACTCAGTGGGGGTGCTGCATCACCTCGACCAACCCGATCTGGGCCTGCGCGCCCTGGTGCCCCTGCTGCGGCCGGGGGGGCTGCTGCACCTCTTTCTCTATGCCGATGGCGGCCGCTGGGAGATTCATCGCACCCAGCGGGCCCTGGCCCTGATGGGGGTGGGCACCGGCCCGGCGGGCCTGCGGCTGGGGCGGGAGCTGTTCACCACCCTTCCGGAGACCAACCGCCTGCGGCGGCATCACGAGCAGCGCTGGGCTCTCGACACCGCCGCCGATGCCAACTTCGCCGACATGTATCTCCACCCCCAGGAGACCAGCTACGACCTGGAGCGCCTGTTCCGTTTCATCGATCAACCAGGGGTTCGCTTCGCCGGTTTCTCCAATCCCGAGGTCTGGGATCCGGCCCGGTTGCTGCAGGGGGAGCTGCTGGAGCGGGCCCAGGCGCTGCCGCCGGCGCAGCAGTGGGCCCTGGTGGAGAGCCTCGATCCCGACATCAGCCATTTCGAGTTCTTCCTGCGGCGCCAGGACGACGGGGCAGCGGCCGCGGCGCCGGAGGCCTGGAGCGACGAGGTCCTGCTGGCGGCCAGTGGCGAGCGCAACCGTTGTCTGTGGGGTTGGCCGTCCACCGCCTTACTGGGGCCCGACCTGGGGCCCCTGACCATCACCGAGCCAGAGCTAGCCCTGATGCAGGCCCTGGAGGCGGCCCCCGCCGGCACGCCGATCGGGGCGCTTTCCCTGGCCCAGGGCCCTGAAGAGCGGCTGTCGGCGGCGCGGCGGTTGCTGGCGGAGCGGGTGCTTCTGTTGCTTAGAGCCTGACCAGGCCGAGTGATAAAGTCCGCACGCCTAGACGGAGCCTCGACGGTTGCAGGCTGCCCTGACCCCCTCCCCGGATGCCGTCCCCCCCGTGGAGACGTCGGCCGAAGAGGTCGCAGTCCATCCGACCACCGAGGCCATTCCCCTGCCTGAGGTCTCCGACGCTTCGTCGACGGCGAACAACGGCATGGACGGATACCTGCGGCTGCAGCGCCGGATGCTTCTTTCCACGGTCTGTGCCACCGCCCTGGCGGTGCCCATCACGGCCCTGTGGTTCGATCTTCCCACCGCTTTCAGTCTTTTGGTGGGAGCCCTGGCGGGTCTCCTCTACCTCCGGCTCCTGGCCCGCAGCGTGACCCGCTTCGGCGTCGAAACCAAGGGGGTGGGCAAGGCCCAGCTGCTGGTGCCGGTGGTGCTGGTGCTCGCGGCCGCCAGGCTTCCCGTCCTTGAAATCCTGCCGGCCCTGGTGGGATTCCTCCTCTACAAACCCGCCTTGATTGTTCAGGCCGTCCTCGACACCTGACCTCCCATCTTTTCCAGCCGCCTCGGCGGTATCGACGTTCCGCCAGGTCCTATCCCCGATGGCTCCGTTGCCCCTCGCCCTTCCCTTCGCCGCCCTTGAGGTCGGCCAGCACCTGTACTGGCAGCTCGGCAATTACAAGATCCACGGCCAGGTTTTCCTGAGCTCCTGGGTCGTGATCGGCGCCCTGTTGGCCGTTGTGGTGGTCGGCACGCGCCGCCTGGAGCGTGATCCCAGGGGCGTGCAGAACCTGCTGGAGTTCCTCTGGGATTACTTGCGCGACATCGCCCGCGAGTACATCGGCGAGAAGGCCTACCGCGACTGGCTTCCCTTCATCGGCACCCTGTTCCTGTTCATCTTCGTGAGCAACTGGGGCGGTGCCCTGATCCCCTGGAAGCTGGTCCACCTGCCCAGCGGTGAGCTGGGTGCTCCCACCGCAGACATCAACACCACCATCGCCCTGGCGCTGCTGGTGTCGCTGGCGTATTTCTACGCGGGCCTGAGCCGCAAGGGTTTCCGGTACTTCGAGTACTACGTGGAGCCCACGCCGATCATGCTGCCGTTCAAGATCGTCGAAGACTTCACCAAGCCCCTCTCGCTCTCCTTCCGTCTGTTCGGCAACATCCTTGCCGATGAACTGGTGGTGGCCGTGCTGGCGTTCCTGGTGCCCTTGATCGTGCCCCTGCCGGTGATGTTCCTCGGCCTGTTCACCAGTGCGATTCAGGCACTGATCTTCGCCACGCTGGCCGCTTACTACATCGGCGAGGCTGTCCACGAGGAGCACCACTAGCTTCCGTCCACGCTGGGCCGGTCCCCCGGTCTGGCAAACTCCTTGCGCGCAGGTCCGGCACGTTCCGGGCCCGCCTTCCCAGGTGTCCCCGGCGCAGGGTTCTCGACAAGGTTCCTTCCGCGCTTCCCCGGCGCCCCACATTTCTAACCCCACCATGGATTCCCTTACTTCCGCTGCATCCGTCGTGGCTGCTGGTCTTGCCGTCGGTCTCGGCTCCATCGGTCCTGGCATCGGCCAGGGCACCGCTTCCGGCGGCGCCGTTGAAGGCATCGCCCGTCAGCCCGAAGCCGAAGGCAAGATCCGCGGCACCCTGCTGCTCTCCCTGGCCTTCATGGAATCGCTCACCATCTACGGCCTGGTGGTCGCCCTGGTGCTGCTGTTCGCCAACCCCTTCTCCTGATCGGAGGCCGTCGCGGGGATGACAGGGCTGCGCGTTCGTTGCAGCCCTTCTCCACCCCCGGCTCCATTCACGCCTCCACCACCGCCCGCCTTTTTGCCCCATGACCAGCTGGCTTCTGCTTGCCGAGGCAGGTGCGACCGCAGGGTCGCCCGAGGGAGGTCTGTTTGACCTCGACGCCACCCTGCCGCTCATGGCGTTGCAGGTGGTGCTCCTCACCTTCATTCTCAACAGCCTTTTCTTCCGACCGGTCGGCAAGGCCGTGGAGGACCGTGAAGGGTACATCGCCACCAGCCGCACCCAGGCCAAGGAGAAGCTGGCCCAGACCGTGCGCCTCGAGACCGACCTCAAGGAGCAGCTGAAGGGAGCTCGGCTCGAGGCCCAGAAGGTGATCCTGGAGGCTGAGCAGGCTTCCGATCGTCTTTACCGTGAGGCCATGGCGGTGGCCCAGGCGGACGCCATGGCCAGCCGCGAGAGCGCCCGCAGCAAGATCGATGCCCAGCGGTCCGATGCCCTCAGCCTTCTCGAGGCCGATGCCGACAGGCTCGCCGACCTCATCGTCGACCGTCTTCTGCCCGCCTCATGACTCCCTCCTCACTTCTTTCCACGGTGACGACGCTGTTTGCCAGCCACGGCACCTTCGGCCTCAACCTCGACGTCTTCGAGACCAACATCATCAACCTGGCGATCGTGATCGCCGGTTTGGTGTGGTTTCTGCGGGGCTTTCTTGGAGGCATTCTGGAGCGCCGCCGCGAGCGTATCCTCGGGGAGCTCCAGGACGCTGAGGAGCGCCTGAGCGCCGCCAGCGCCTCCCTCGCTGTGGCCCAGAGCAGCCTCGGTGAAGCCCGTGCCCGCGCCGAACAGATCCGCGCCGATGGCAAGGTCCGCGCCGAGGCGATCCGCCTGGAGACCGAGAAACGCACGGTCGAGGAGATGGCGCGGCTCAAGCAGGATTCCAAATCCGATCTGGATTCCGAGGTCTCCCGCGTCAGCAAGCTGCTGCAGCGCGAGGCCGCCGAGATGGCGATCGCCAGGGCCCTCGCCAGCCTCCCCGGCCGCCTCGACGCCAAAACTCAGGCCCAGCTGATCGATCAGTCCATTCAATCGATGGGGAACGCCTGATGCCTCTGCTTAACACCATCACCACGCCCTACGCCGACGCTTTCCTCCAGGTCTGCGACGCCAATGGCGACACCGAGGCGGTGATCGATCAGGCCCGGGCGATCCTGGCCCTCTGGCACGACTCCAGCGACCTGCGCGAGGCGATGGCCTCCCCCGTCCTTGAAGTCGAAGGCAAGAAGGCGGCCCTCGAGCAACTCTTCGGCGGCAGCATCTCCCCGTCCTTCCTCAACCTGCTCAAGCTGCTGGCCGACCGCCAGCGGATCGGGTTCCTCGATGCCGTCCTGGAGCGGCTCCTGGATCTCTACCGCGAGCAGAACCAGATCGCCCTGGCCACGGTGATCTCCGCCAGCCCCCTGAGTGAAGAACAGCAGACCCTGCTCGCCGAGAAGGCCAAGGTCGTGGCCGGTACCGACAAGGTGGAGATCAGCCTCGCGGTGGATCCTGCCCTGATCGGTGGGTTCGTCCTCAGCGTCGGCTCCCGGGTGATCGACGCCAGCCTCGTCGGTCAGGTGCGGCGGCTCGGCCTGACGCTCGCCAACGTGAGCTAGCGCTTCGCTCCCTTTCTTCTCTCCTTCTCACTTCATCGCCTCCCCTCCGGGGACTCCCACCCATGGTTTCCATCCGCCCCGACGAGATCAGCGCCATCCTTAAGAAGCAGATCGCCGACTACGACAAGTCGGTGTCTGTCAGCAACGTCGGAACCGTCCTGCAGATCGGGGATGGCATCGCCCGGGTCTACGGCCTGGAGCAGGTGATGGCCGGTGAGCTGGTGCTGTTCGAGGACGGCACCGAGGGCCTGGCGCTGAACCTGGAAGACGACAACGTCGGCGTCGTGCTGATGGGCGAAGGCCTGGGCATCCGCGAAGGCAGCACCGTCAAGGCCACCGGCCGCATCGCGGCGGTGCCGGTGGGCGACGCCATGCTGGGCCGGGTGGTGAATGCCCTGGGCCAGCCGATCGACGGCAAGGGTGAGATCCCCACCACCGAGACGCGCCTGATCGAGTCGATGGCGCCTGGCATCATCCAGCGCAAGTCGGTGCATGAGCCCATGCAGACCGGCATCACGGCCATCGACGCCATGATCCCCATCGGCCGCGGCCAGCGAGAACTGATCATCGGCGACCGCCAGACCGGCAAGACCGCCATCTGCATCGACACCATCCTCAACCAGAAGGGTGAGGACGTGGTCTGCGTCTACGTGGCCATCGGCCAGAAGAACGCCTCGGTGGCCAACGTGGTGGAAGTGCTGCGTGAGCGCGGCGCCCTGGATTACACCGTGGTGGTGGCGGCCAGCGCCTCGGAAGCGGCGGCTCTCCAGTACCTGGCCCCGTACACCGGTGCGGCGATCGCCGAGTCCTTCATGTACAAGGGCAAGGCCACCCTGGTGGTGTACGACGACCTCACCAAGCAGGCCCAGGCCTACCGCCAGATGTCCCTGCTGCTGCGCCGTCCCCCCGGCCGTGAGGCCTATCCCGGCGACGTCTTCTATTGCCACAGCCGCCTGCTGGAGCGGGCCGCCAAGCTCTCCGACGCCATGGGCAAGGGCAGCATGACCGCCCTGCCGATCATCGAGACCCAGGCCGGCGACGTCTCCGCCTACATCCCCACCAACGTGATCTCGATCACCGACGGCCAGGTGTTCCTCAGCTCCGACCTGTTCAACTCCGGCCTGCGCCCCGCCATCAACGTGGGCATTTCGGTGAGCCGGGTGGGCGGCGCCGCCCAGACCAAGGCCATCAAGAAGATCGCCGGCACCCTGAAGCTGGAGCTGGCCCAGTTCGACGAACTGGCCGCCTTCTCGCAGTTCGCCTCCGATCTGGATGCCGCCACCCAGGCGCAGCTGGCCAGGGGCAAGCGTCTGCGTGAGCTGCTCAAGCAACCCCAGTTCAGCCCCCTGATCCTGGCCGAGCAGGTGGCTGTGGTCTATGCAGGCGTCAAGGGTCTGATCGACGACGTACCCGTGGAGCTGGTGCCCCAGTTCGCCCGTGAGCTGCGCGAGTACCTCAAGAGCAGCAAGCCCGAGTTCATCGACAAGGTTCAGACCGACAAGGTGCTGAGCGACGAATCCGAAGCCATGCTCAAGGAGGCCATCCGCGAGGTCACCTCCTCGATGCTGGCCGCCGCCTGAGGAATTTCCAGCCATGGCCAATCTCAAGGCAATCCGTGACCGGATCAGTTCGGTCAAGAACACACGCAAGATCACCGAAGCCATGCGGCTGGTGGCCGCAGCCAAGGTGCGTCGGGCCCAGGAGCAGGTGCTGCGCACCCGCCCCTTCGCCGATCGCCTGGCCCGGGTGCTGCAGAACCTGGAATCCCGCATGGGCTTCGAGGGGGCCGATTCCCCCTTGCTGGCCGAACGCCGTCCCGTGGCCACCATCACCCTGCTGGTGGTGACAGGCGACCGGGGCCTCTGCGGTGGCTACAACGCCAACGTCATCCGCCGGGCCGAGCAGCGCTTCGCCGAGCTCAAGGGCCAGGGCTTCGCGGTGGACATGGTGCTGATGGGGCGCAAGGCCATCACCTACTTCACCAACCGCTCCTACCCGATCCGGGCCACCTTCACCGGCCTGGAGCAGGTGCCCACTGCCCAGGATGCCAACGAGATCTCCAACGAAGTGCTGGCCGAGTTTCTTTCGGCCAGCACCGATCGGGTCGAGATCGTGTTCACCCGCTTCATCAACCTGGTGAGCTCCCAGCCGGTGGTCCAGACCCTGCTGCCCCTCGATCCCCAGGGCATCGCCAGCTCGGATGACGAGATCTTCCGTCTCATCACCCGCGACGGCCGCCTCGGCGTGGAGGTCGGCACGGTGGAGAACGCCGAGCCATCGCTGCAACCCGATTTCGTGTTTGAGCAGAGCCCCGAGCAGTTGCTCAATGCCCTGCTGCCCCTCTACCTGGCCAACCAGCTGCTCCGCTCCCTCCAGGAAGCGGCCGCCAGCGAACTGGCCAGCCGGATGACGGCCATGAACAACGCCAGCGACAACGCTAAGGCCCTCGCCAAGACCCTCACCCTCGATTACAACAAGGCCCGCCAGGCGGCCATCACCCAGGAGATCCTGGAAGTGGTGGGTGGCGCGGCCGCGATGGGCTGATCGTCAGCTCCAGGTGGCCGGTGGCGGCATCCCGCTCCCGGCCCAATGCCCAGCCTTCCGGGCAGATCAGCAGCAGTTCCATCGTGGTGCGCACCCGGCTGCCGTGGCAGAGGTGGCCGCCCAGGGTGTGGCCCTCGCCATCGGCCACCACCAGGTGCAGGTGGGCCCCCTCAGCGCTCACACTGCCCCCGAGCGTGATCACCTCCTGCGGACCGGCCAGCACGACCCCCCGGGCCTGATCGGCGAAACGCAGCACGGGACTCTCCAGGCTGCCGATCCCGCAGACAATGAAGCCGCAGCACCCCGGATCCGCCTGGGCCCGTTGTTCGAGTTCCCCGCGCAGATCCACACCCGGCGGCAGACGGAGGGGGCGGTACGTCATGGTGTCGCGCTGGGCAGGGTCAGGAGCCGCAGCGGTAGCCCTTGTCGCGGAAGACCCGCAGACAGGCTTCCACCACGGTGGGGTCGTAGAGCAAGCCACGGTTTTTCTCGATTTCCCTGAGGGCGAGCTTGGTGCCCAGGCCGGCCCGGTAGGGGCTGTGGCAGCACATGGATTCCACCACGTCGGCGACGGCCACGATGCGGGATTCCGGCAGCAGCTCGTCGCCGGCGAGCCCGTTGGGGTAGCCACTGCCGTCCATCCGCTCGTGATGTTCGCGGACGATGCGGGCGATCGGCCAGGGGAAGACCACATCCTTGAGGAGGCTGTAGCCGGCTTCGGCATGTTCGTTGATCAGATCGTATTCGTAGCGGGAGAGTTTCGTTGGCTTGCAGAGGATTTCCGCCGGCACCGTGATCTTGCCGATGTCGTGGACGGACGCCGCCAGCCTTACGCCCTCCAGCTCCTTGGTCGAGAGTCCCAGCTCCACCCCGATGGCGACTGCCAGATTCGCCACCCGTTTCTGGTGCCCTGCGGTGTAGGGGTCCCGCCTCTCCGCCATCCCCCCCCAGCACCGAGACCAGCTGCCGGTAGAGCAGATCCTGTTCCCGGAGGGTGTTGATCCATCCCGCCGCCGCCAGCCCCTTGGCCATGAGGCTGCCGAGACGGGTGGCGATCGTGTCCAGCCGCCGCCGCTCCTCCGCCAGGAAGGGCCCTTCGCTGGCCTCCTCGAAACGGTCGGTGTAGCCCACGTCCACCGCACCTTAGACCGTGTCTTTGATCTTGATCTCCGAGGTCTGCAACGACTGGCAACGCCCCAGATCACCCGTCTGGTAGCAGCGGTCGCCTCGTCGGATCCTGGCGATGGCGATGGCGATGGCGGGATACAGCCAGGCCCCGGGGATGGTCGCGACGATCGCCTCAAGGATGTCGTCGATCGTCCCCTGGCTGGTGCTGATGATGCGCTCGATCTGCTGGAGGCAGTGGAGTTCCTTCCTCCGCTCGGTCAAGGCCTGCTCCAGCGGCAGCGGCAGATCGGGGCGGGAGTGGATCGCCACTGGCTGGGCCGCAGAACGCCCGCCATTGGACCCGTTCCCTTTGCTTATGGATTTCCTTATGGAAACCTTCTAATCGCCTTCACTCCCAGAGGAGCTGACCCACTCAAAGCACCGACAGCGGTGTTTGATGCATCTCTGATGTGATGACGCTACAGTTTTGTCAGTGACCAAGCACCTTTTGGATCGGGGTGCGGGTCACGGCCGGGCGCCCCTGCCTGGGCATCACCGCCAGATGCTCGCCGATGGACGGGTAGGTGGTGATCTTCGATTCGGGAATGACCGCGACGATCCTGAGCACCTGGTCCTTGATGCGCGCAAAAGCCTCGGACTTCGCCATGGTTGACTAGCTCTGGTTGCACACGGAGATGATGACATTACCCTTCTTTCTTCCTGTGTCGACATAACGATGGGCCGCCACGATCTGCTCGAGCGGATAGATCCGATCGATCACCGGTTGGAACTCTCCCGCCGCCGCCAGGGCGGCAAGATGGCGCAGATCGTCGAGCTTCACCGCCGCCGGTCCGGCGATCACGCTCCTGCTGCTCGTCAGCGACACCCACAGCCCCCGCAGCATGTCGGGCAGCCCGGCCAGCACCAGCAGCAGACGCCCTCCTTTGTTGAGTGAGCGCCGGCAACGCGCGAACGGTGCCGTGCCGGCCGTGTCGACAATCACGTCATAGGTGTCGCCGTTCCTGGTGAAGTCGTCCCGGGTGTAGTCGATGACATGGGCCGCCCCCAGGGAACGCACCAGATCGAGGTTCGCCGTGCTGCACACCCCGGTGACTTCCGCCCCCATCTGCCTGGCCAGCTGGACAACGGCTGTGCCCACCGCCCCGGAGGCCCCGTTCACCAGCAGCTTCTCGCCGGGTCGCAGCTTGGCCCGGCGCAGGAAATCCAGGGCGGTTGTGCCGCCGAAGCACAGCGCCGCGGCGGTTTCATCCGGCAGGCCGGGTGGGGTGGCCACCACCATGCCGTCCTGGGGCAGGCAGATGACCTCGGCATGGCAGCCCATGCGGGTGTCGCTGAAGGCGAAGACCCGCTCCCCCACCCGGAATCGGCTCACACGCCCGCCCACCGCGGCCACGACGCCGGCCAGCTCCGAGCCAAGGATGGGTTGCCGGAGTTTCCGCAGGCCGAACACCAACCGCATGATCAGCCCGAAGCCCGCCGGCACCGTCTGGCTGCGAAGGCGCCAGTCTGCCGAGCTGACCGTGGTGGCATGGATGCGGATCAGGATCTCATCGTCGCCGGGGGTGGGGGTGGCGATCTCCCGGATCTGCAGCACCTCCGGCGGCCCATAGCGCTCGGCGATGACGGCTTTCATGGCAGGTGGGATCCGAGAAAGGAGCTGTAGGCCCTGGTGAGGGCCTGCTTGCCGCCTGATTCGAGCACGGCACCGTGGGCCACGATCACTCGCTCAAAGTCCCAGCGCAGGACGGCTCGCATGGCCACCAGCAGGGAGCCCCTGTCGGAGGTGGCCAGACGCTCGAGAATGGTGGGCTCCAGGCGACCGTAACCGCCGCCGATGCGCGTGATCCAGCGGGTGAGCCAGGGGGCGGAGGCATCGAAGTGGAAGGCACTGTCCGTCAGGATGAGGGTCCGGCTTGGGGTGTGGCAGAAGGCCACTTCGTGCAGCGGCGATGGGCCTGTGGGCCCCAGGGTGTGGAGTCCGGTGAGGCTGCACAGGAGCACCCCCGGCCAGGGGGAGGGCTCATCGGCGCTGAGCAGACGATCCAGCTCCAGATGGGGACACTTCTGGCTCAGGAAGGACGGACCCCACACGGTCGCCTGGGGAAAGCGCTGCCGGAAGGCCTGGAGATGGAGGTGGTGGAAGGCGTTGGGCGCCACGATGTCGGTGACGACACCGCGATCGGCCAGGTCCTGCTCGAGGGCAGGGGTTGGCTGAATCGGCGAGATGACCACCAGCCGCTTGCTGCTCTCCAGGCGGATGACGCTCATCCGAGTGCCGATGCTCAGGCCGACGTACGTCTGCGGTTGTTCCGCAACCCAGAGATCATCGGCAAGGCGCCGCAGCATGGGGGATCCCGGCGAGCGGCCTCAAGCTAGGAGAGGGGACCACGAGGCAGATCGCTGGGCTGGCTGTGCCGGACCGGCAAGGGAAGGCCGGCGGGGTGAGGGTTCGGTGGTTGCCCGAGGGTCCGGATGCCCTCCAGTGGAGCCGACCTGGCCCAGGCGATGGCTGTCTTCGGCTGGGCCCTGGTTCCCCTGGCCCGCCGTCGGTGGCTAACGATGTCTGGGCAGTAGTTGTCCAATAAAAGTCACCCACCTCAGGTGCAACCATGCATACATCCGTGGTGACGCCTGCCATCACAAAGTTCTTCCGCTGAGTGCTGCGACAAGCTTCGGCGAAGGCGGGATCATCCCACGCGTTGACGACTCCTTGTCGCTTTATCCGAGCTTCAAACGCCTCGGGAAGAGTCTCCTGCAACTCGGGCATCAATGGACCCTGGACGTTGACGTTTGTTTCTTGGCTTGAGGTAAGAACCACTGGTATTCCTGTGCCTTTTGCGAACTTCGCCAGAATAATTACATTCCGCTGAAGCAATGCTAGCGGTGTTGTGCTTGCCCACGTGTTGGTCCCCACCTGATGGTCGATAAGAATTACTGCGGTGTCGTCAATGCTGAAGACTGTCATGGCTTTTATCTTGTAAGCATTGATGAGTATAGCCTGGGATCCAGAAGCCGCCTAACGCTCAAGATCAGAAGCGGGCCAGCGCTACGGCATTGAAGAATCCTCCGCTCCCGCCTTCTGAATCTTGATGTGAGGCGATCTCAAAGTGGCATAGACTTCATATTGCCAGCAAGAATTACATGCTCGTAGCCACTATCATCGATTTTCATTGAATACGATTCAACATCCATACCATTCTGTGTGCTCTTTGTAAACAAGGAGCACTCGGGAAATCCAGAGGTTGTTCGTAGCGACACAAGATAAAAGCTAGCTGCCGAGTACCTGCCAATTAGGTGCTATTCATTAAGGAAACAATCTTGCGGTGCCATCTAATGATGCTCTCAAAATCATTCTGACTCAGCGGCCCGGCTGCCTTGATTGAACGAATGGAGCCCCGATGCAGGTATCTCCCGCATTCTTTATACAGCTGACTGTATTCAACAAAAGTCAGCGCATCTGGATCGTGATTTGCGGTGATCTTCCACCCCTGATTACTCACGTCTCTCGTCACGCACTGAGGAAAGCAGTGAGCATGACGCTTTGACAAAAGGTGCATTA
>JBBQIH010000032.1:0-12625 GCA_038324725.1 Cyanobacteriota bacterium
CCTGAAACTCGAAGCCTTCGCGGCGCATCGTCTCGATCAGGATGCCCAGATGGAGCTCGCCCCGTCCGCAGACGGAGAAACGGTCGGGGGAGTCCGTGTCCTCCACCCGCAGGGCCACGTTGGTGAGCAGCTCACGCTGCAGGCGATCCCGCAACTGACGGCTGGTGACGAACTTGCCCTCCTTGCCGGCGAACGGCGAGTCGTTGACCACGAAGGTCATCTGCAGGGTGGGTTCGTCAACCTTGATCAGTGGCAGGGCCTCGGGATGGTCGGGGCAGGCGATGGTTTCGCCGATGTTGACCTCATCGAAGCCGGCCACAGCCACCAGATCTCCGGCCCGGGCCTCAGGAATCTCCACCCGTTGCAGGCCCTGGAAGCCGAGCAACTTGCTGATCCGTCCGCGCTTGATGCTGCCGTCGTCGCGGATCAGGGCGACACTCTGGCCGCCGACGATGGTGCCGTTGTGCACCCGGCCGATCATGATCCGGCCCAGGAAATCGGAATAATCGAGGGTCGTGACCTGCATCTGCAGGGGCTTGGCGGGGTCACCCACCGGCGGCGGAACGTGCCGCAGAATGGCATCAAACAGCGGCTTCATGTTGTCGCTCTCAGTCGCCATGTCGGGCTTGGCGTACCCGGCCATGCCGCTACCGAAGAGGTAGGTGAAATCGCACTGGTCGTCGTCAGCGCCGAGTTCCAGGAACAGATCCAGCACCTTGTCGACGGCCTGCTCGGGATCTACGCGGGCCCGGTCGATCTTGTTGACGAAGACGATCGGCCTCAGGCCTTTCTCCAGGGCCTTCTTGAGCACGAAGCGGGTCTGGGGCATGGGGCCTTCGTTGGCGTCCACGATCAGCAGACAGCCATCGACCATGCCAAGCACACGCTCCACTTCACCACCGAAATCGGAGTGACCGGGGGTGTCGACGATGTTGATGCGAATGCCGTTGTAATCCACGGCCGTGTTCTTGGAGAGAATCGTGATCCCCCTCTCCCGCTCCAGATCGTTGGAATCCATCACGCACGTGGGCACCGCTTCTCCTTCGCGGAAGATGCCGGATTGCTCGAGCAGGGCATCCACCAAGGTGGTCTTGCCGTGGTCGACGTGGGCGATGATCGCGATATTGCGAATCGGGGCGCCTTTGATGTCGCCGCTCATGGGGATGTCGTCCTGCGGTGTAAGGGGGAATAAGGTTCGACGGAATCGAATCGACGCAGATCGTTTCCAGGGAAACGACAGGTTGATGGCGAGACGAAGAAGGCATGTCGCTGCCAACGAGCCAGGAAAGTGGGCCGCTGTATGACGGGCCGCTTTTGATGGGGCCAACCAGCGCTCTGACGCTTCGTCAGGGTTTTCGGTGAAACCCTGCCGCGCCGGCCCGGTGGGACATGTGGCGAACGTTGAAGCGAAACTTGATCCTACTCCCACCCCCTCCGGAAGCCCAGGCAGCGGGTCTCCGAACCCCCCGCCTCATCGGGCCAGTCGCTGGGCCGGCTCAAACATCTCCAGGGCTTCGGTGGATCCCTCGAAGCGCCAGTGCCAGGGTTCGTAGATCACCCCCTGGGAGTTGCCCTTCGGGAAGGAGCGCACGAAGTGAAAGCGGGCGGCATGGCGATCGAGCCAGCGGTAGGCGTCGGTGTTCTCAAAGCTCTCCATCAGATTGGAGGCCGGCAGGCGGCCGTCACCCAGGTCGACCGCGAAGCCCGTGCTGTGCTCCGAGAAGCCCGGCGGGGCGCTCACCCGGGCCCGGTCGGCGGAGGTCTGGTTGCGCTCGGCCTTGACATCAAAGAACAGTTGTTTCTGCAGCTCGACGCCGCGATAGGCGCTCAGGACGGTGAGGGCAATGCCATCGGCCTCAGCCGCCGCCCGCATGGCCTCCAGGGCTCTGGCCGCCTCCAGCCGCAACAGCAGACCCGGGGCGACCGCCACCAGGTCCTCAGGCCTGGCTTCGGGGTAGGGGAAATGGCCGAGCAATCGTCCATCTGGCCCAAGCCTGGCGGCCAGACCCGGCACCGGCGTGGGCGTGATCAGGGTGCGAAGCGGGCCGATCAGCAGCAGCACCGCACCACCGGCCAGCAGGGCACTGGTGAGGAGGACCTGAACCAGACGCCTGGGAAGGGAGGCCTGGCGGCGGGGACGGGGCGTGCTGCGCCTGGCCAGCGGAATGTCGTCACCGGACCCTGGGGCGGACACTCCCTCAACGGCAAGCCAACGCTGATCTTAGGTGGGGGCTCATTTCAGTGGTTTTTCTACAGGACGGATGCCTGCCCGGCGGTGTTAGCTTCCACGCCACATTCCAATGGCGGAGCAGGTTTCAAGATGTTGCGAGTGGCAGTCGTGGGCGGCGGCCCCAGCGGTTCCTGTGCTGCGGAAGTTCTCGCCAAGGCAGGCATCCAGACCTGGCTGTTCGAGCGCAAGCTCGACAACGCCAAACCCTGTGGAGGCGCGATCCCCCTCTGCATGGTGGAGGAGTTCGACCTGCCGGAATCGATCATCGACCGCAAGGTGCGGAACATGCGGATGATCTCCCCCTCCAACAGGGAAGTGGACATCCACCTGGAAAACAGCAACGAGTACATCGGGATGTGCCGCCGGGAAGTTCTCGACGGCTACCTGCGCAGTCGGGCCGCCGACCTGGGGGCGCAGCTGGTCAATGGCCTGGTGCAGAGCATCGACACCGGAAACCAGCGTCAGGGCCCCTACACCCTCCATTACGCCGACTACTCCTCCGGCGGCCCCACCGGTGAACTGAAGACCCTCGAGGTGGATCTGATCGTCGGGGCCGACGGCGCCAACAGCCGCGTGGCCAAGGCCATGGATGCGGGTGATTACAACGTGGCGATCGCCTTCCAGGAGCGAATCCGCCTGCCAGCCGAGGAGATGGCTTACTACGAGGATCTGGCCGAGATGTATGTCGGCACCGATGTGTCGCCTGATTTCTACGCCTGGGTCTTCCCCAAGTACGACCACGTGGCGGTGGGTACCGGCACGATGCAGGCCAACCAGTCGCTGATCAAGGGCCTGCAGAAGGGGATTCGGGCGCGGGCCAGCCGTCGCCTCCTGCGCGGCGAGGTGATCAAGGTCGAAGCCCATCCGATTCCAGAGCATCCCCGCCCCCGGCGGGTTGTGGGCCGCATGGCTCTGGTGGGGGACGCGGCCGGTTATGTCACCAAGAGCTCCGGTGAGGGCATCTATTTTGCCGCCAAGAGTGGCCGGATGTGTGCCGAGGAGATCGTGGCGGCCAGCGCCTCCGGCAGCCGCATTCCCACCGAGAAGGACCTCAAGGTCTACATCCGTAAATGGGACCGCAAGTACGGCGCCACCTACAAAGTCCTGGAGCTCCTGCAGAACATCTTCTACAGCAACGATGCCGCCCGTGAGGCGTTCGTGGAGATGTGCGATGACAAGGACGTGCAGCGCCTCACTTTCGACAGCTACCTCTATAAGCGGGTGGTGACGATGAACCCCTGGCAGCAGATCAAGCTGACCGTCCTCACCCTGGGTGCGGTGCTGCGGGGCCAGGCCCTGGCTCCAGCCGGCTACAAACCGGTTCCCAGTGCCGTGCGATCGGCAGAGGAGGCGGAAGCGATTTTCCTTGCCGCAGAACCGCGCTCCTCAATGAAGCCTGCAGGCGTGCATGCCACCACGGCGGCTGTGGATCCCCAGGCCGGTAGCGATTCCGCCAAGGAACCGGAGCTGGTGGCCAAGTGAGAAAGCGTTCAGGCCGGCCCCTCGGCCTGCTCTGAGGTCTTAGCGGTGCGGCTCACCAGAAGTTTGTCGACCCGGTTGCCATCCATGTCCACCACTTCGATGAGGAGGTCGTCCCAAGCGAAGGACTCTCCGGCCCGGGGGATGTGCTCGAGATGGTGCATCACGAAGCCACCCAGGGTCTGGTAACCCCCGCGGACTTCCTCCGGTAGTCGTGCTTTCTGCACCAGGTCCTTGAAGTCGGCGATATCGAGGGCGCCATCCAGGAGCCAGGAACCATCCTGGCGGACGATGATCATCGGGTCTTCTTTGTCCCTCGCCGTGGAAAGATCTCCAACGATCGCTTCCATCATGTCGTTGAGGGTGACCAGTCCTTCGATGCCACCAAATTCATCGGTCACCAAGGCGATGTGAATCCCACTGTTTCTGAATTGATCGATCAACTTCAGGGCTCTGGTGCTCTCGCCCACGTACAGCGGCGGCTGCAGAAAGGCCTCGATCTCCCGGGGTCCCTCACGGAGCTGGGCCGCCAGAAAGGTGCGGCCACGCACCACGCCCACACAGGCGTCCAGGCTGTCGCGCGCCACCGGGAACAGGGAGTGATTCACCGCCATCACCCGCTCGAGATGGGACTGGGGCGACTCAGAGAGATCCAGCCAGCAGATGTCGGTGCGGGGGGTCATGATCGCCTTGACCGGCCGATCGGCCAGGCGAAACACGCGCTCGACCATGGCATGTTCCGCCACCTCGAACAGGCCTGATTCCGTGCCCCTGCGCAGCAAGGTCCGGATCTCGTCTTCGGTGATCTCCGGCTCACCACTCTCGCCGACGCCCATCTGGCTCAGCAGTCGATCAGTGGACGAGCCGAGTAGATGGGCCAGGGGAGCTATCCAGCGCGACAGGGTCCGCATGGGAGGTGCCATCAGGCAGGCGATGCGCTCCGGGTCACTGAGGGCGATGCGCTTCGGCACCAGTTCCCCCACCACAAGGGAGAGAAAGGTGATCAGCGTCACCACGATTCCCAGGGCAAGGGGTTCGGCCCAGGCGCGCAACGGAGGCAGCGTCTCCAGCAGCGGCTGCAAGGCCTCGGCCACCCTCGAACCGCCCAGGGCGCCGCTGAGGATGCCGATCGAGGTGATGCCGATCTGCACCGTCGAGAGAAAATCATTGGGGGAACGGATTAGTTTCAGAGCCACTTCCGCCTTCGCATCCCCAGCCTCGGCCTGGTGCTCAAGGCGCAATCTCCGAGCCGACATCATGGCCAACTCCGAAGCTGAGAAGATCCCGTTGATCAGAATCAACAGGACGATGAGAAAACCGTCGAAAAGCATTGGCAAATCCAGTGATGACCCCCACCCCGCCTCTGCGAACGGATGGAAAGGACAAGTTAATTGACATCCGTGGAATCTCCCTGGCAGGACGCCCATCTCTGGAGACAGCCACAGCGCTTCATGAATCGGATTAGCATCACAGAGATCTCGCGTCAGTCTGCGAACGGAGCCCTCGCGTCTGGCCAGCTGCCCAACCCTCAGCGATCGTCACCGATGCATTGGCAGCCGCTGGGGCAGCGGAACCGACAACCTGAGTGGATGGATCAGATCGACATCGATGCCGATGCGCACGACCAAGCCTTGCAAGGTCTGCGCCGGATCAATGCCTTGAGCGGTGCTGTGGGGTCCCTGTTCACTGAGATCAAGGCCCTGGCTGCTGAACAGGCGCACAACCGCCCCCTGCGAATTCTGGATGTGGCCTGCGGCGGCGGTGATAACAGCATCGCCCTGGCGGAACGCTGTCGACACCATGGTCTGACCGTGCAGGTCGACGGCTGTGATCTGAGCCAGCAGGCGGTGGCCATCGCCAGTCGCGCTGCCGCCGGACAGCATCTGAAGACCACGTTCTTCCAGGCCGACGCCTTGAGGGATCCCCTGCCGCTCGATTACGACGTCGTGGTCTGCAGTCTGTTTCTGCATCATCTCGATGAGACCTCCGCTGTCGAACTGCTGCGCCGCATGGGCCAGTGCTGCCGCCAGCTGGTAGTGGTGAACGACCTGATCCGTAGTCCCCTCGGGTATGGGCTGGCGTGGGTGGGCTGTCGCCTGCTGAGTCGCTCCCCGATCGTGCATTTCGATGGTCCTGTTTCGGTGCAAGGAGCCTTCCGGATGAACGAGGCCCTGGATCTGGCGATCCGGGCCGGCCTTGGGGGGGCCCGCGTCCGGCGCAGCTGGCCCGAGCGCTTTCTGCTCAGCTGGCGTCGACCCGTCGGGGTGCTTCAGAGCCCATGAACGCTCCGGAATGGGATGTGATCGTGATCGGGGCAGGGCCCGCTGGCGCCCTGGCGGCCCACCAGCTCTCCAGGCAGCGGCTGCGGGTGCTGCTGGTGGAGAAGCGGGCCTTTCCCCGCTGGAAGGTCTGCGGCACCTGCCTCAACAGGGTGGCCCTTGGGGCGCTGGAGCAGGCCGGCCTGTCGGGCCTGGTGGAACGCCTCGGCGGTGTGCCCCTCGTGCGGCTGCGACTCGGCCTGCAGGAGCACCAGACGGATCTGGCGCTTCCCCTGGGCCGGGCCCTCTCCCGTGGCAGCCTCGACCTGGCCCTCTGTGATGCCGCGGTGGCCGAAGGAACGATTTTGCGGATGAACACCGAGGCCACGGTGGCTGGCCCCTGCCCAGGCGGCCGGCAGGTGCGGCTGAACAGCGGCGCCGTGCCTGAAACCACCAGCGCCAGGGTGGTGCTGCTGGCGACCGGGCTGGGCAGCTCAGGACTGAACCCTGCCAGCCCGATCCGGACTCGGGTCCAGGCCCACTCCAGAGTGGGTGCCGGCTGCCGGGTGGACGCCGGCGTCAGTCGCTATGGCCGGGGCACGATCCACATGGCGATCGGCCGGCACGGCTACGTCGGGCTGGTGCGTACCGAAGCCGGTGATCTCAATCTGGCGGCGGCCTTCGACCGTGCCCATCTGATCCAGGCGGGAGGAGCGGCCCTCGCCGCCGCCGGCGTGCTGGCGGAGGCCGGATTCGATCCCGTCCCCCAGGCGTCCGCCGCCACCTGGCTGGCCACCCCGGCCCTGACCGTTCAGCGTTGGCCGTTGGCGTCCGACCGGCTGCTGTTGCTGGGGGACGCTGCCGGGTACGTCGAACCCTTCACGGGAGAGGGCATGGGCTGGGCGCTGGTGGGGGCTCTGGCGGCGGTGCCGCTGGTGCTGCAGGGCCAACATCAATGGAGCAGGCAGCTCGAACGCCAATGGGGCCGCCGCCACAGGCAGCTGATCGGATCTCGCCAACGGCTCTGCCGTGGACTGGCCTTCGCCCTGCGGCGTCCTGGCCTCAGCCACGCGCTCCTGGCAGCGGTGGACCGCTGGCCGATCCTGGCTGCCCCCTTCCTGCACTCCATCGATGGTGCCAGCTTGACCCCGCTTGTCTCCAGGCCATGTCGCTGACCATTCAGGGCCTTGGGAACGGCCCTGCCACCTCAGCGCATCTCCCAGGGCGACGCCGCCGCCATCGCGGCCCAGGTGTCCCTTCCCAACCAGGTCGCCACACCAGGTCAGCGCCGGCTGCTGGATACCCGGCATCGCCGCTCGGTCGTCGCCACGCGCCACAGCGTCCTGCTCGATCCCCCCGGCAGCGACCCCCGACAAACCTTCTTTGGAGCCACCAGCCCCGGCACCGGGGAGCGGATGCGCCGCTATGCACGGGAGGCTCCGCCCCTGGCCCTGCGTGCCGTCGAGGGAGCCCCCCGCGCAGGCCCAGCTGTCCCCGGAACGGATCACCCATCTGATCACGGCCTCCTGCAGCGGCTTCGCGGCCCCCGTTGCCGATCTCGCCTTGATGGCCGCCCTGCCGCTGGACGCTGGTCTGGCGCGCACCCATGTGGGATTCATGGGCTGCCACGGGGCCCTCAACGGTCTGAGGGTCGCCGCCGGGTTCATCGCTGCCGAGCCGGAGGCCTGTGTGCTGCTCTGTGCCGTCGAGCTCTGCAGCCTCCATCTCCAGTACGGCTGGGATGCCGAGCGGATTGTGGCCAATGCCCTGTTCGCCGATGGGGCCGCCGCCCTGGTGGCCACCGGGGAGACCTGGGCAGAGAGGGCCCCAGCAGCGGCTTCCCTGGACCGGTTGATTGCCAGCGGCACCCTTGTGGTGCCAGGCAGCGCCGGTGCTATGTCCTGGGAGGTTGGTGACAACGGCTTCGTCATGGGCCTGTCTCCGCAGGTTCCTGACCTGATCAGCCAGCATCTGCGTCCCTGGCTGGAGGGCTGGCTGGCCTCCCACCACCTCACGTTCGCCGCCATCGGGTCCTGGGCCGTGCATCCCGGCGGGCCCCGCATTCTTTCGGCGGTCACGAAGGGCCTGGGGCTCGATCCACGACTGATCGAACCCTCGCGGTCGGTGCTGCGGGACCACGGCAACATGTCGTCCCCGACGCTGCTGTTCATCCTCGAGCGGCTGCGGCGCAGCGGTTCCCCCGGGCCCTGCCTGGCCATGGCCTTCGGACCTGGTCTGTGCATCGAAGTGGCCCTGCTGGAGTGATCCAGCCTCAGCAACGCTGACCGCCTGCTGGCCGCTTCAGCCCCCCAGGCGGGTGAAGTCGGCAAGCACGGTGGCCTGGTTGCCAAGCACAGCAAGGAGCCGCAATCGATTGCGGCGAACTTCAGGTTCATCACACATCACCATGACGCTGTCGTCGCCATCAAAGAAGGCGGCCAGGGTGGCTCCGCTCTCCCCCAGCAATCGGGCGAGGGGCTCGTAGCGGGCCGTTCCGGTGGCGGCGGCGTGCAGTGCCAACCGCTCCAGCACCAACAGCACCGCAGCCTCACTGGGGGAATCGAAGAGTTCCGGGTCCACCACGCCAGCCGGGCTGACCACATCATCGGCCAGATCGGCGTGTTCGGCCAGGCGAGAAGCCCGTTGCACCACCGCCTGCACCAGGGGCAGGCGCTCCTCCAGGCGTAGGCGCTGCAGAAGCTCCACCCGGGCCCGGGCATCGGCCGGATCCCCCAACAGCCGCTCCAGGGAGGCCCCCTCACCGGCCACGGCCTGCACCAGATCGGCACCGAAGCCCTCCTCCTCCAGCAGGCTGGCGAGGCGCTGACGCAGGAAGTCGAGCAGGTCGGACGCCAAGACCAGTGGCTCGACCGCCAGGGCGGGCAGCAGCCCCTGCCAGTGGGCCGTCGCTTCGGTCAGCAGACCCACCAGATCGAGCGACCAGCCCCGATCCCAGAGGATCTGCAGCACGCCGTTGCCGGCACGGCGCAGGGCATAGGGATCGGAGGAGCCGCTAGGCCGTTCCCCCCTGGCGAAGATGCTGAGCAGCAGCTCGAGTCGCTCGGCCAGGGCCAGCAGGGCGCCCGCCTCCGAACCCGGCAGAGCATCGCCGGCCCCACGGGGCTGGTAGTGCTCCAGCACCGCCAATGCCACGGCGCGGGTTTCCCCCTCCGCCAGCAGGTATTTGGCCCCCATGATCCCCTGCAACTCAGGGAATTCCCCTACCATCTGGCTGACCAGGTCGTGCTTGCACAGGGGAGCGGCCCGGCGGGCGGCGACGGCAGCCTCCTCGCCGATCTGCAGGTGGCGGCAAAGCTGATCGGCCAGCCAGGCGAGACGCCGGCTGCGGTCGGCCAAGCTTCCCAGCCCTTCGGCAAAGGTGACCCCGTCGAGGGCCTTCACCCGCTCGGCGCTGCTCTGACGGCGATCCGCCGCCAGGAAGAAGGCCGCGTCAGCCAACCGCGCCCGCAGCACCCGCTCGTTGCCGCGGCGAATGGTGCCTGCGGCGGCGTCCAGACCATTGGAGATGCACAGGAAGCGCGGCATCAGCACCGACTCCGCCACCAGGGCGAGGGGATCGCCCGTGGCCCCCGAGAGCCGCAGGGGCACATAGCGCTGGTGGGAACGCATCACCGTGCTGAGCACCTCCGGAGGCAGAGCCAGATACGCGCTGTCGATACGGCCCTCGATCAAGCGGGGGGATTCCACCAGGTCGACCAGTTCGTCGAACAGAGCCTCGGGCAGATCCAGTTCGGCCCCGACCCGCTCGGCGGCCGCCTCCAGCTCAAGGCGAATCCTCTGTGCCCTGGCATCCCGGTCGACCTGCACGTCGGCGGCCTCCAGGGTGGCGGCGTAGGCCCCGGCGGAGGGGATCGACACCGCTCCTTGATGCAGACGATGGCCACGGCTGAAGCGGCCGCTGCTCAGGGGCGGATCCACATCAGTGAGCTGCACCGGAACCACCGCCCCATCCAGCAGCGCCACGAGCCAGCGCAGGGGCCGGCTGAAGCGGCCGTCGCCATCGCCCCAGCGCATGAAGCGCCGTCCCTGCAGGGAGCGGATCCAGCCAGGGATGCACCCGGCCAGCACCTCCTCGGCAGAGCGGCCGGCCTCAGTGGTACGGGCGAACACGAAGGGGCCCTTGTCGGTGTCGCGGATCTCCAGCTGTTCCGGCCCGCAGCCGCAACGGCGGGCGAAGCCCAGGGCGGCCTGGGTGGGCTGGCCATCACGGAACGCCTGCTGGGCCGGCGGACCCTTACGGTCTTCGATCAGATCCTGCTGGCGGTCGGGCAAACCGGCGATGGTCACCGCCAACCGACGGGGGGTGCCGCTGGCTCTGAGGCTGTCCCAGGACAGGCGGGCCTCCTGCAGATCCCTGGCCACGATCGCCTCCAGCTGGGGCTGGGCCAGGCGAACGAAATCGGCCGGTAGTTCCTCGGTTCCGATCTCCAGAAGAAAGGTGGCCATGCGGGGGGACGGGCAGGACGCGACTGTATGCAAAGGGGGGAGATGGCGATCAGCGCCAGCGAACCGATACGTCCTGTTCGCTAGTTTCGTTCGATCAACCCTTCTGCATGCCGATGTCCTCGACGACGGTCGCCGACAGCACGTCGCACCCATCGGCATCCCCGGCCAACCCCCCCACCAAACAGGAGGCGCTCAAAGCCGGCAGTGGCCATCTGCATGATCCCCTGGCCGCCGAGCTGGGCAACGCGCTGCCCAGCTTCACCGATCCCGCCGTCCAGATCCTCAAGTTCCACGGCAGTTACCAGCAGGACGATCGCGACAAGCGTCGCAAGGGGGTCGAGAAGGACTGGCAGATGATGCTGCGGCTTCGCAATCCCGGCGGGCGCATTCCCACCTCTCTTTACCTGGCCCTCGATTCCCTCGCCGATCGGCTGGGCAACGGCACCCTGCGCATCACCACGCGCCAGGCCTTCCAGATGCACGGCGTGCTGAAGACAGACCTCAAGGAAGTGATCGGAGGCATCGTGCGGGCCCTTGGCTCGACGCTCTCGGCCTGTGGAGATATCAATCGCAACGTGATGGCCCCGGCTGCTCCCTTCGAGCGGGATGGCTACCCGGAGGCCCGTCTGCTGGCCGATCGCATCGCCGACCTGCTGGCCCCCCAGGCGGCCGAGGGGTCCTATCTGGACCTCTGGGTGGACGGCGACCTGAGCTACCGCATCAAGCCCAAAGGGCCCGTCAGAAAGGCGCGCCAACTGCAGGAGAGCGGTGCTGTGTTCAGTGGCGATGCGGCCGAACCGCTCTACGGCTCCACCTACCTGCCCCGCAAGTTCAAGGTCGCCGTCACCGTTCCCGGTGACAACTCCGTCGATCTGCTGACCCAGGACATCGGCCTGGTGCTGTTCAGTGATCCCTCCGGCCGGCCGCTGGGTTGCAACGTTTACGTCGGTGGGGGCATGGGGCGGACCCACAACAAGGAGGAAACCTTCGCCCGCACGGCAGATCCCCTCGGTTATGTGGCCGCCGGCCATGTGCTGGAACTGGTGCAGGCGATCGTGGCCCTGCAGCGCGACCACGGCGACCGCGAACAGCGCCGCCATGCCCGGATGAAGTATCTGATCCACGACCGTGGTGTGGACTGGTTCAGGACCGAACTGGGTCGTTACTTTCCCCATCCGATCAAGGGGATGCGCCGCGAACCGACCGCCGTCCTCACCGACTACCTGGGGTGGCACCGCCAGTCGCCGGGCCTGTGGTTCGTGGGTCTGCCGGTGCTTTGCGGGCGCCTCCAGGGAGACCTGAAGACCGGCCTGCGGCGTCTCATCGAGACCTACCAGCTGGAGGTGCGACTCACCCCCAACCAGGACCTGCTGCTCTGCAACATCGGCAGCGCCCAGCGGGTCTCGGTGCGGCAGGCCCTGGCGGAGCTTGGCCTCACCAACCCTGAGGCCCCGCCCGCCCTGGCGCGTCACGCCCTGGCCTGCCCGGCCCTGCCCCTCTGCGGCCTGGCCGTCACCGAGGCCGAGCGGGTCCTCCCCGATGTGCTCGCCCGCCTCGACGCCCTGCTGGAGCGCCTGGAGATCAGCAAGCCGCTCCTGGTGCGCATGACGGGCTGCCCCAACGGCTGCGCCCGCCCCTACATGGCCGAGATCGGGTTGGTGGGGAGCGCTGTGGACACCTACCAGCTCTGGCTCGGCGGCAGCCATGGCCTCACGCGTCTGGCCAGGCCCTACCTGGAGAAAATGCCACTGGAGAAGCTGGAAGCGACCCTGGAGCCCCTGCTGACGGCCTGGCGCGACGAGGGCGGCCCCCGCAGCCGCTTCGGCGACTTCACGGACCGGCTCGGTGACCAACGGGTCAGCGAGCTGCTCTCCCCTGGCTGATCCCGGCCGATCGGTTCTGCGGACCGACCCGGGAGCCCGCTTACGGTGAGGTCTTTAAGAATCGCGCGCATGCGGAACTCTGTGGCCGCTGCCATTCAGCCCCTGCTCCGCCCCCTCCTCTGCGGGGTGCTGCTGGGGCTGCTGCCTGGAGCAGGCGGGGCCAACGAGGCGGCAGAGCGACCCAGTCCACCGCAGGCGCCTGTCCGCTACTTCCAATCAGACCCCCAGGCCTGCAAGCCGGAGTCGATCAGCGCCTCCTACAAGAGCCATCTGCTGCCCTTCGCTGACCAGAGCCCCGAAGTGCTGGC
>JBBQIH010000033.1:0-12376 GCA_038324725.1 Cyanobacteriota bacterium
CTTCGGCCATGCCCGCCTGGCCGGAGCCAACGTGGAGGGCGCCTGCTTCCAGCAAGCCCTGCTCTGGGGGGCCGACCTCTCGGCGGTGGCGGCCGGCGGCTCCTTCTGGCACGACGCCGACCTCTCGGCCGCCCGGCTGCAGGGGGCCGATTTCGGCGGCGCCCTCATGCACCGCTGTTGCCTGCGGGGCGTGCTCGGGGCCCACAGCCACTGGCGGGCCGCCCGGCTGGTGGAAGCTGACTTCCGGGGGGGGCTCGACCAGCGCACCGACCTGGGCGGGGCCGATTTCCAGGGGGCCGATCTCAGCTTCGCCCTGCTGCAGGGGGCCCTGTTGCAGGGCAGTGATCTTCGCGGCGCCTGCCTCTACGGCGCCAACATGGAGGGGGCCGATCTACGCGACGCCGACCTGAGCGGTTGTGACCTGCGGGACACCGATCTCCGGGACGCGATGCTGGGTGGTACCAAGCTCCACGACGCGCTGCTGCCATGACCGACTGCTTCGATCTGATCGTCCTGGGGGCGGGCTCCGGTGGCCTGGCCGCCGCCAAACGGGCGGCCTCCTACGGGGCCTCCGTGGCGATCGTGGAGGGCGACCGGGTGGGGGGGACCTGCGTGATCCGCGGTTGCGTGCCCAAGAAGCTGCTGGTCTACGGCTCGGCCTACCGGCACCTGCTGGCCGATGCCTCCAGCTACGGCTGGCAGCTGGATGGCTTCCGGCCTGACGCCTCCGTGCTGCTGGCCAACGTGCGCCGCGAGGTGGACCGACTCAATCTGCTGCACATCAGCCTGCTGGAGAAGGCGGGCGTCGAACTGGTGCGGGGCTGGGGCCGGTTCGCCGATCCCCACCACATCGAGGTGGTCCATGGATCCGCAACCAGCCGACAGCTCAAGGGGGATCGGATCCTGATCGCCGCCGGCGGTCGCCCGCACCGGCCCGTCTTCCCTGGGGCCGAACTGGGCTGGGTGAGCGACGACATGTTTCTGCAGGAACGCTTCCCCGACCAGGTGGTGGTGGTGGGAGCGGGCTTCATCGCCTGTGAGTTCGCCTGCATCCTGCACGGCCTGGGTGTGGCGGTGACCCTGCTGGTGCGGGGCGATCATCTGTTGCGGGGCTTCGATCGGGAAGCCTCCCATGCGGTGCAGGAGGCCATGGAGGCCGAAGGCATCGAGATCCGCTTCGCCCACAGCCCCGCCGCCATCACCGGCGCCCCCGGCCATCTGGAGCTCGTCACCCAGAGCGGTGAGGTGCTCCCCTGCGGTGGCGTGCTGCTGGCCACCGGCCGTCGGCCCTTCCTGGAAGGGATGCAGCTGGAGTGCGCCGGGGTGGCGGTGGAAGGTCACCGCATCCCGGTGGATGCCGACCAGACCACCAACGTGCCCCACATCCATGCCGTCGGCGACGTGACCGACCGGATCAACCTGACGCCTGTGGCCGTGGATGAAGGCCGCGCCTTCGCCGACACGGTGTACGGGAACAAGCCGCGCCAGGTGAACCACGACCTGGTGGCCAGCGCCGTGTTCAGCCAGCCGGAACTGGCCGGGGTGGGGCTGAGCGAGGAAGCGGCGATCGAGCGCTTCGGCGCTGAAGGGATCCGGGTGCATAGGGCCCGGTTCCGGCCCATGGCCCAGGCCCTGCCGGCCCGTGGCCCCCGGGTGCTGCTGAAACTGATCGTGGACATCGCCAGCGACCGGGTGGTCGGCTGCCACATGGTGGGGGAGCACAGCGCCGAGATCATTCAGATGGCGGCGATCGCCATCGGCATGGGGGCCACCAAGGCCGACTTCGACCGCACCATGGCCCTGCACCCCTCGGTGTCCGAGGAATTCGTCACCATGCCCGGTTGATCGGGCTCCAGCCGATCAGAGATCCTCTTCGACGCCTGGCTTGATGGTGCAGTCGGAGAGCGGGTAGCTGACGCAGAGCAGGGCGAAGCCTTCGCCCATCTGATCATCGTCGAGAAAGCTCTGGTCGGACTGGTCAACGCTGCCGGAGAGGATCTTGCCGGCACAGGTGCTGCAGGCCCCGGCGCGGCAGGAATAGGGAAGATCGATGCCCTGCTCCTCAGCCGCATCGAGGATGTAGGTGTCATCAGGACAGGTGAAGGATTTGCCTCCTTCGAGGCTGATCGTGAAGCTCGCCATGGCGCCGACAGAGGAATCGCAGAGAATCCTTGGGGAGCCTGGGCCATGGGGGTGTATCGAGCCGTACAGCGTGCGCGAGCGGTCACACGCTGGCCTCAGGCGGTTGGTGGCTCCATGGGGAAACCCCAGGCCTGTCGCAGGGCGGGGTCGGAGAGTTCCCAGGCATGTTCGCTGGCCACGACGGCGGCCCGCACACCATGTCCCTCCAACCCCCGTTGTCGGCGGCAGAGGTCGAGCCGCTGGCGGAAGCACAGGCTCTCCTGCAGGAGCGCCTCGACCCGTTCGGCACCACCGGCACTGGCCAGCATGGTGGGCTGCCGCCCACAGAGTTCGAGGGTCTCGATGTGCTGCTCCAGCCAGGCGGCCTCGTACTGGAGCATGGCGTTGCTGCATCCATCGAGCCGTGAGGCATAGAGCGCCAGATGCTCCTCGAGCCGTCCGGTCGCCTCACCGCTTTCGCCCGGGGGCATCGGGGTGGAGCGGTCGTGGAGCCGCTGCATGATCTGGCGCAGGTAACTCATCGGCGGTGGCTTCGAAGCGCGCGGGCGGGCGGTGGGCTCAGACGGCAGCCAGGCCCCGTTCATTGAACACCCCTTCGAACAGCACCGAACTGAGATAACGCTCGCCGGAGTCGGGCAGCACCACCACGATCGTGCGGCCCTCGAAGGCCTTTTCCCTGGCGAGGCGCAGGGCGGCCACCGTGGCGGCGCCGCAGGAGATGCCAGCCAGGATGCCCTCCTCCTTCATCAGGCGGCGGGCCATGGAGACCGCTTCCTCATCGCTGACCGACTCGACGCGATCGACCAGGCTCAGGTCGAGGTTGGCGGGCACGAATCCGGCGCCGATGCCCTGGATCTTGTGGGGGCCGGGCCGGAGATCCTCGCCGGCGATGGTCTGGCGGATGACGGGGCTGTTGGCGGGCTCCACCGCCACCGACACCAGGGGCTGGCCCAGGGTGGTCTTGATGTAGCGGCTCACCCCGGTGATGGTGCCGCCGGTACCCACACCCGCCACCAGCGCATCCACCACACCGTTGGTGTCCGTCCAGATTTCCGGGCCCGTGGTGTCGTGGTGGATGCGGGGATTGGCCGGGTTCATGAACTGCTGCAGCATCACCCAGCGATCCGGTTCGGATTCCGCCAGCTCCCGGGCCGCGCCGATCGCTCCACCCATGCCGAGCCGACCTTCGGTGAGGACCAGGTGGGCGCCGTAGGCGGTGAGCAGCTTTCGCCGCTCCAGGCTCATCGTCTCCGGCATCGTGAGCGTGAGGGGAATGCCACGGGATGCGGCCACGAACGCCAGGGCGATGCCGGTGTTGCCGCTGGTGGGTTCGATCAGCTCCTTGCCGGGTCCCAGCAGACCATCCTTTTCCGCCTGCCAGATCATCGCCGCGCCGATGCGGCACTTCACCGAATAGGCCGGATTGCGTCCCTCGATCTTGGCGAGGACCCGCGCCCCGCATCCCTCCGTGACGCGATGCAGCTGCACCAGCGGGGTCTGCCCGATGCTGAGGCTGTTATCGGCATGGATGGGGCTCATGGTGCTCCCGCAAAATCCGTTGCATGGGCACCTTAGACAGCGTTCGATCCCAGAAGCCTGTCAAGCAGCTGCGGCACGTCGCGGGGGCGACACCGGCCCATACCATCAGCTGCAGCCATGCATCGTCGCCAGGGGTGAAGACAACGATCCCCGGGATCAATGGACCCGTCGCCCTGCTGCTGCTGCTCCTCTCCATTGCGGTGGTGACCGTGGCGCTCGACCGGGGCCGCTACTGGTGGAACTGGTGGCGCACCCGGACATCCCGCAGACAGCAGTGGGAGCGGCTGCTGACTGAGGAGGGAGGGGGCGCCGCTGGGCGAAGGCTGGAGGACTGGGATCTGGAGATGCGCTTCGGTGAGCCGCTGCTGCAGGCCGCCGTCGTGCTGGCCCCCTTGCTGGGGCTGGTGGGCACCGTGCTCGGTCTGATGCAGGTGCTCACCAGCCTCGGCCCCCAGCTGCTGCTGCCGGCGGGCGCCAACCTGGCCGGATTCAGCCAGGTGTTGCTGAGCACCGCCCTGGGAATGATCGTCAGCCTGATCGCCAGCACCAGCCTGGTGGCGAACCAATGGCTGCGGCGCAGCCAGTGCCTGCGGCTGCAGCGACTCGGCCGTGCCTGGGCCCCCCAGGCATGACCTACGCCCTCGCCTCGCTTGTGGGGCTGACCCTGCTGCTGTGCGGATCGGTGGCGGCCCTGGCGGATCTGGTCCGGGAGCGCCAGCCGCGGCTGCGCCCCCAGGTCGGGATGGCCCTGACGGGGGCCCTGTGGATCGTGCAGGCGCCGGAGGATCGCTGGTTCGTCAACGGGGAACCGGTGTCCCGCTCCCGGCTGCCGGGCCTGCTGGCCTCCCAGCCGGCCAGCACCGAGATCCGCTTCCTGCCCGCCGCCACGCTGCCCCTGGAACAGGTGAGCCGCTCCCTGGCCCATCTGCGTTCGATCAGCCCACGGCCCGTGGGGCTGGCCCTGCCGGGCAAGGGGCCATGAGAGCAGACGCTGATCCAACCCAGGCCTGGGCGCCAGCGTTGGAGGCCCTGGCCCTGGGGACGATGGCGACAGGACTGGCGCTGCTGACCCTGGCAGTGATCCTGGTTCCGCAGAGGCTGGCCCAGCGACCGGCGAGGCAGGGGATCGTCAGCCTGCACCTGGCCGCCGATGGACAGCTGCGGCTGTGGAACCAGCCGATCCCCAGCGGGGAGCTGCTTGGCGTGCTCCAGAGGCTCGAAGCCGGCAAGGCCCGCCCCACCGTGCGGCTTGTCCCCGATCGCGATGTGCCCTGGGGGGCGGTGCAGCAGCTGATGGGGCGGCTGGGCCGCACCGACCTTCCCCTGGAGCTGCAGCTGCCATGAAAGCCAGCCTCTCCCGCCAGCCTCCGTTCCGCCTGGGCAGCCTGGCCTTCCCCGGTTGGCGCCGTCTCCAGCTGCCCCTGCTGGTGGCCCTGGCCCTGAACGGGCTGCTGCTGCTGCCGGCCCTGCGCCCCTCCCAGCGTCCCGTGCCCAGCAGAGCCGCAACCCCAGCGGATGACACTCCCGAGCTGCTGCGCTTCAGCCGCCAGCAGGCCCGGGAACCAGCCCTGCCACTGCTGGCCCTTCCCTCCCTGAGCTCCCTGCCGCCGCCACCGCCAACGGATCTGCCGGCCGGCCGGCGTGGCAACGCCGCCAGCACGGCCAGACCCCAGGCCCGGGCGGCCAGCGCCGCCGGCCGGGGCGAGGGGACAGCCCAGGAGCGCCCCCCTTCCAGCTCCGGCGCCGAAGCCACGGCGGTCAGCAGACTGCTCGCCCTGGCCCTGCAGGCCAAGGCCATCGAGGCGACCGAGGCCCCATCCGTGGCGGGTCTGTGGGAGCAGGCCTCGCCCACGAAGGAGTCTCCCGACGGGATAGCCGTTCCTGCGGACGGCCTGGAATGGCGGCGCTTGCCCCTGGCCAAGGCACGCGCCGCCGGGCTTCCGTTGGGGGATCCCCTGGCCGTGCTTCTGGGCGGCAAGGTGCTTCTGCTGTGGCCGGAGGGGACAGCGCTCTGGATGCTGGGCGCCGCGGGCGAAGGCAAAGCGGCCAGCTCCAACCCCTGAACGGCAGCAACGGTCAGCGGCCGGCCGCGTCCAGGGCCGCCAGAGCCTGGAACAGGCGCCCCAGGGCCTCCTGCAGATCAGGGGCCTCGAGCATGCCGTAGCTGAGCCGCAGCAGGCCCCGGCCGCCAACTGGCGGCAGGCCGAAGCTGTCGCCCGGCAAGGCCGCCACCCCGTGCCCCAGCACCAGGTGCCGCAGCAACGAGGCGCCATCCAGGGCACAGGGAAACCGCAGCAGGCCATAGAAGGCCCCGTCCGGTGGGCCCAGCAGCTCCACGGTGAGGCCGCCGCTGCGGGCCGCCGCCACCGCGTCGAGCAACTGCCGTCGCCGCTGCCCGAGGGCCTCGACATGGGGGCGGCACCAGGCCGGCCCGGCCTCCAGGGCCGCCAGTGCCGCCTTCTGGCTGACCTGGGGCGGGCAGATCAGCACCGTGTCCTGGACCTTGGCCAGGGCCCCCATCAGCTGGCGGGGAACCGCCGCGTAGCCCACCCGCCAGCCCGCCATGCCGTAGGCCTTGGACAGGGAGAACAAGGACACCGTGTGGCCGCCGCTGCCCGGCAGCCGGCCAGGACCCCGATGGGGCACCGGCCCATGCACGAAGTCGGCATAGGCCTCATCGCTCACATGCAGCAGCCCATGGCGGTGGCACAGACCGTTGATGGCCGCCAGCACCTGAGGCGGCGTCACCAGGCCGCTGGGGTTGTTGGGGGAGATCGTCACGATGGCGCGGCTGCGGGGGGTGATCGCCGCCGCCAGCCGGTCGGGATCGGGCACCAGCCCCGCCGCCACCGGCACGGGCACACCACCGGCCAGGCGGATCGCCATGGCGTGGTTGAAATAGAACGGCAGCGGCAGCAGCACCTCGTCGCCGGGGTCGCAGAGCACCTGGGCGATGGCGTTGAAGGCCATGTTGCTGCCGGCGGTCACCAGCAGGTCACTGCCCTCCAGATCCAGGCCACGCACCTCGGTGAGCTCCCGCCGCACGGCCTCCAGCAGGGGCTCCTCGCCCCACACCGGCCCGTAGCGATCCAGCCGCCGATCGGTCTCCGCCAGGGCCACGGCCACGGCCTGGCGCACCGCCTGTGGTGGCGCCCAGGCCACCATGCCCTGGGCCAGGGAGAGGGCGCCGGGGCACTGGCGCAACAGGGCGCCGACCTGGGCGATGACCGGATCGGCCACCGCCGCCATCCGCACCGCCACCCCGGGAAAAGCGTCGGCCATCTCAGGCCGCTGCCGGCAGCAGCAGTTCCATCACGGCGCCACCGCCGGGGTGGTTGGCGGCCTGGATGCGGCCGCCGTGGGTGACGGCGATCTGCTGGACGATGGACAGGCCAAGTCCGCTGCCGCCCCGGTCACTGCGCACCCTGGAGGGATCACCCCGGTAAAAGCGCTCAAACATGTGCTCCAGGTCGTCCTCGCTCAGGCCGGGGCCCTGATCGCGGATGGTCAGCAGGCACCACCCCGCCGTCGCTTCGATCTCCACCCGCACCGTGCCCCCGTCCGGGCTATAGCGCAGGGCATTGTCCAGCAGGTTGAGCACGGCCCGGTGCAGCCGCGAGCCATCGCCCATCACGCTCAGGGGAGGCTCGGCCGTCAGCTGCAGGCGAATGGAGCGGCGCTCGGCCAGGGGGCGCAGGCCCAGCCACACCTGTTGCACCAGCTGGGGCAGATCGACACGGCTGCGCAGGCGTACACCTTCCGGCAGGGTGTTCTCCAGACGGGAGAGCTCCATCAGATCGCCAACGAGCCGCTGCAGCCGCAGCAACTCGCGCTGCAGCCGCTCCACCAGCACGGCATTGGCGTCATTGACGTGGGCGGCCAGGCTGTCACCCACCAGCAGCAGGGCCGTGAGGGGCGTCTTGAGTTCATGGGCCACATCACTCACCCAGCGCTCCTGCTGCTCCAGCTGGGCTTCGAGCGAACGACGGCTCTGGAGCATCACCGCCACCCAGCCGCGCTCGCCGGGCAGGATGACCACGGCCAGTTGCTGGTTGCCGGGCTCCAAATCCAGCCGCTGGGGTCGCTCCCGCCGGCGGGCGTTGCGGATCCCCTCGAGCAGCTCGCTAGAATAACAGACCCTCTCGAGCGGTTCCTGACGCCGCAGACCCGCTCCGGGAACGTCCAGCAGGCGTTCGGCCCGCAGATTGATCAGCTGGAGGCGATCAGCAGGGTCGAGGATCAACCAGCCATCGGGGGCTTCGGCGATCCAGCGCAACAGCTGCCGCAGCGAAAGGCCAGTGAGTGTATCAACGGGCTGGCGGCGACGGTGCGCCAGCCCCCATCCCAGGGCCAGCCCCAGCAGCCCGGCCAGAAGCAACCCCATTCAGCCGAAGCGGTAGCCGAAGCCCCGAACGGTGATCAGATGCTCGGGTGCCGAGGGATTGGCCTCCAGCTTTTCGCGCAACCAGCGGATGTGGACATCCACGGTCTTGCTGTCACCGAAGTAGTCGTAGCCCCAGACCCGCTCGAGGAGCTTGTCGCGGCTCCAGACCCGGCGGGGGTTCTGCATGAACAGCTCCAACAGCCGGTATTCCTTGGGGGAGAGATTGACCTCAAGGCCATCGCGGGTGACCCGGCATTCCTCGGGGAACAGGGTCAGATTGGCGTGCTGCAGAACCTTGGCCGCGACCTCCAGCGAGCGACTGCGGCGCAGAAGGGCCCGGCAGCGAGCCACCAATTCCCGCAGGCCGAAGGGCTTGATCAGGTAGTCGTCGGCCCCCACCTCCAGCCCCAGCACCCGGTCGGTCTCGCTGTCACGGGCGCTGACAACCAGGATCGGGGTCTGGTTACCGGCGGAGCGAAGCTGGCGGCAGAGATCCAGCCCCCCCAGGCCGGGCAGCATCAGATCCAGCACTACCAGGGAAAACTCCTCCCCCGGCGGGCACTCCTGCAGGGTGCGCAGGGCCTCGCGGCCGTTGCCGCAGGCCGTGACGGCAAAGCCCTCGAGCACGAGGACGTCGCGGATCGTTTCACGGATCGTGTCGTCGTCCTCGACGACCAGGAGCGGGGGATGCATGCCGGCATTATCGGCGTCTGCGGGGGGCAGATCCCAGAACTGACTCAACGACGTGGGAGATAGCTGACCACCAGACGGCGCTGGCCGTCCAACTGCAACCAGCCCTCATCACGCAGAGCACCGATGACGCGGGTGACGGTGACGCGCGTGGTGGCCAGGGCACTGGCCACCTCCTGGTGGGTGAGGCGCAGATTGAGGCGCAGGCCCGATTCGCAGGGATGCCCATACTCACTGGCCAGGAGTTCGAGAAAACCGCGAACCCGTTCATCGACGCGCTTGAGCCCCATCAGGGCCAGCAGGGCCTGGCTCTGGTGGAGGCGCAGGCCGAGGGCCTCGAGCATGGCCACGGCCAGGGCACCGTCCTGACGGATCTCGCTGCAACTCAGGCAGAGCAGGTCGGTGTCGGCAAGGGTGGTGGCGGAGTAGGCCTCGATGCCGTTGAGGGGATCACCAAAGGGTTCGTTGGGGCCGGCCAGCCCGAGCAGCATGTCATCGCCGTGAATCGTGATGGCACTGAGTTTGACCATGCCGCGAACCACAAGCCAGACGTTATTTTTCAGCAGCGGCACATTGCTGCCTGCACTGACATGAACCAGACTTCGTTTCTGATAATTGGCTTCGAGAAGCTCGCGGAATCCATCTTTGCTGCCGGATTCACGGGAAGGCGTGAATACCATCGGGAAAAGCGCGTTGGATGCATCGAACTGTATGCAGCAACACCCCGGAATCGGGCAAAGGGCTGGTAGTGATTTGGTTAAGGCCTTGGTAAGGCCTGCGCCAACAAGGACGGTTCCGGCTGGGCGTCAGGTCGCCGTTCGAGCCAAAGGGCCAGCGATAGGCTGCGGCGTCGCTCGGGAAGGATCAGCCCATCGGCTCGCTGCCGCCACTGCTCCCAGCAGCCCTGGGCCTTTCGGCGCAGCAGAGCTTCGAGAACGGGCATGCTTCTCGCCAGCCCGGACGGCAACTGATCATCGATCGCCTTCTCCAGGACGTGGAGATCGTTGAGTTCGCCGAGCAGCTCCTGCAGATCCCTCAGTTCGACCACCCACTGCCGGCAACGTGAGCCGGTGACGGCTGCGAGATTCTCGAGTCCGTAGCGCGCCGTCTTGAGTCGCTTGCGCAGGTCGTGGACGCGTTCCATATCTGCCTCCTGCTCGACGATGAACCAGCCAGGGTGCTGAAACAGTCCGGCGATCATCGGCGCCTGCCATTCCAGGGTCCACCCCAGCAGCGGCAACTCCCCCAGGGGCGTGAGGTCGGGATGGCGCAGCCAGCTCTGCAGCTGGGAGAGCAGCTTCAGATAGCCACCGCTCTGAAGGGTCGACACCACCTGCTCGTAGGCCAGGGCGCGCTCGCGTCGCAACTGTTTCAGCACCGGCTTGAGCGCCTTTCGCTCCGCCTCGGGCAGCTCCACCATCAGATCCTGCTCGAGCCGCTCCCGCAGCACATCCAGGTCCCTCGCCATGCCAAGCCGCCGCACCGTCTTGGCCAGGCGGGGGTCGCCGACGGCTCTGGGCAGCAGCAGCGCCGGGCCAAACTGATGCAGGCAGGTGCGCAGACGCCGCAACGCCACCCGCATCTGATGCAGGGGCTCGGGGTCGTTATCAGCCAGAACAGGTCCCTGGAGGGACACCAGCTTGTGGGTGAATCGACCGATCAGACCGACGGCGAACGCTCCGTTGCTGGAGGCCTGATCATCGTGCGGGCTGGCCATGGGAGGGCCCGGAGGCCTCAGCGAGGTGATTTCGAACGGATCTGCTCGAAGCTGCGCCGGATCGCTTCGTTGATCGAGAGTCCGATGGGCAGGTCGCCCCCGAAGGAGGTGCCGATCAGATGCCGATAGAGCTTGGATTCAACAACACGATAGGTGTCGGGGGGCAGGGGGATCACCCCGGCCTTCTCGCTGAAACGCAGCCCCCCCTGGACGGTGAAGGTGATGAAACGACGCACCTCGGGCCGGGCCCTTAAGTCCTTGTCGTTGATGTAGACGAACAAGGGGCGCGACAGGGGGACATAGCGCTCCTGCTGGACGTTGTCGATGGTCGGAGGCCAGGTTCCCCTGGGCCCTGTGATGGCCAGTGCCTTGAGCTTGCTGCCCTCGGCGCGGTAGTAGGAAAAACCGAAATAACCGAGGGCCAGCGGATTTTTCTCGACACAGCGCACCAAGACGTTGTCGTCTTCACTGGCTGTGTAATCGGTGCGCGAATTCGCTGAATCACCGTTGATGGCCTGGTTGAAATAATCGAAGGTGCCTGAGTCGGAACCGGGCCCGCAGAGATTGATCGGCCGATCCGGCCAGGCGGCATTGACCTGCTTCCATCGCTTGATGCGCCCTTGCGCCCTGCGGTTCCACAGGGTGGACAGCTCGGCCGTGCTGATGCGACTGGCCCAGGTGTTGCTGGGATGGACCACCACCGAAATGGCATCGAAGGCGATCGGCAGTTCGATGAACGTCACCCCCTTGGCGGCGCAGGCCTTGAGTTCCTTGGAGCTGATCGGACGGGAGGAGTTACTGATCGGAATCTCCCCGCGGCAGAACCTGCGCATCCCTGCCGAGCTGCCCGTTTCCTTCAGGGCAAGGGAGACCGGCCGATCCCCCTGGCGCTTCATGAAGGCCTTGGCGGCCTCTTCCATGATCGGGAACACCGTGCTCGAACCTTCAACCCGCACCACAGGAGCGGCCTTCGTCTGGGCCTGGACCGGCACCGGAGCCAGGGACGGCGCCAGCCAGGCACCGAGAAGAACACCAAGACCGCTGCAGACCACCACGCACCTCGACCGGACTGTCGCAGGCAGCTTCAGGACCATGGTTCGAGACCAGCGAAGGAACGGCGCTGCGCCGATCCTGCACCACCAAGCCGAGGTGTTGGGTTAAGGACAGATTGTGGCTGCAAGCCGATGTGGTGGCAAACCCTCAGCCCTGCCCGGTCCAGTCCTGGAACCAGCCCCGCCGCCACAGCCACCAGGCCTGGAGCAGGGCCACAAAGAGCATCAAAAACATGACAAGGGCGTAACCGTAATGCCACTTGAGCTCGGGCATGTACTCGAAGTTCATGCCGTAAACGCCAACGATGAACGTGAGCGGAGCGAAGATGCTGGTGAGGATGGTGAGGGTCTTCATCACCTGGTTCATCCTGTTGCCGACGCTGGCCGCATAGGACTGGGTGATGGCATCGCATTGATTCCGCAGCGACCCGCAGGCCTCAAACAATTGGTCGACGAGCTCGGCCATGTCCCTGAAGCCCTCCAGGGCCTCGGTGCCCAGCAGGCGTTGCCGTTGCCGGAGCAGCAGGCCGATCTGGTGGCGCAGGGGCCAGATCAAGGTGCGAATGATCCGCAGGTTGCTTCTGAATTCGTAGGAACGGCGCAGGATCAGGGGGCGGGGATTGCGCAGGGAGGATTCCTCCAGCGCATCGAGCCTCTGGGACATCGCCTCCAGCATCGGGAACAGGTCATCGAGCAGGTCATCGATGACGAAGTGCAGGATGTCGTCCAGGTCCCTGTCGGCCAGCGACCCCGACTTGGACAACAGCCAGTCGGTGAGATCCGGGAAGGGATCGCCACCACAGCCTTCCTCCATGGTGATCAGCAACCCGGGCAGCAGCACCAGCCCCACCT
>JBBQIH010000034.1:0-12323 GCA_038324725.1 Cyanobacteriota bacterium
GCCGAGATCCTGGCCGAGGTGAGCACCGGGCTGGGAGAGCCGATGCACGGGCTGGAGCTCTCCGAGATTCCCGCGGAGGAACGCCTGGCCGTTCGCGGCTGGTAGGCGGAAGGCCCGAGCCGATGGCGCGCACGGCGCCCGCCCCAACGACCTTGCCTGCCGAGGCTTCCCGCCGGCCCAGGATCGGCATCCTGGCGGTGCAGGGCGACGTCCGCGAGCATGCATCTGCGCTGCACGACGTGGGCGCCGACGTTGTCGAGGTGCGTCTGCCGCGCGACCTGGTCGGGCTCGACGGGCTGATCCTGCCCGGCGGCGAGTCGACCACCATGCGCAAGCTGATCGACCTCTATGGCCTGCGCGAGCCGATCGTGGCTCTTGCGCAGGGTGGGGCACCGATCTACGGGACCTGCGCGGGGATGATCCTGCTCGCCAACCGTATCGCCGACGGCGACGAGCCGGTCCTGCGCCTGCTCGACATCACGGTCCAGCGCAATGCCTACGGGCGCCAGCTCGACTCCTTCGAGGCCGATATCGACCTTCCCTCCCTGGGCGAGGAGCCGATGCACGGGGTCTTCATCCGTGCCCCGCTTGTCAGCGAGGTGGGTCCAGCGGTCGAGGTGCTCGCCACGGACGCTGACGGGCGAGCGATCGCCGTGCGCCAGGGCCAGGTGCTGGCAACTGCGTTCCATCCCGAGCTGACGCCCGATCGGCGCCTGCATCGGCTCCTACTGGAGATGACTGCAACATGAGCGGCGCGACCGGCTCGATCCGACCCGCCCGCCTCACCGATCGGCAGGCGTTGGTCGACCTGTCGCGCCAGGTGCACGATGGCAAGGAGGGCTTCCGCCGCTCCCTCGGCGTCCCTGCCAGCTCCGCTGCGCCGCCGCGCATCAGCCTCGCCACCCTGATGCCGTCCTGGCTCCCGCTGCGGTCGCCATCGGTGCATCTCGTCGCGGAGTCCGATGGGCGTCTGGTCGGCAGCTGCCGTGCCATCGAGGAGCCGCACCGCGATGACTGGGTGATCACCCAGCTGGACGCCGCCGACTCACCGATGGCCGGAGAGGTACGTTACGAGCTGCTCCGCGCGCTGATCGAAGAGGGGGCACAGCGCGACGTGGCCCGCTATCACGCCGCCTGTGCCGACGTGCCGGAGAACACCGAGCTCTTCGGGCAGCTCAGCTTCATGGCCTATGCTCAGGAGGAGATCTGGTACCGCCCGCCGGGGGCCGCGCCGCGCGCCGCGGCGGCATCGCCGCAGCCGGTCACGCCAGCCGACGCATGGCACCTCTTCGACCTGTGGACGCACGCCACGCCGCCGGCAATCGCACGGGTCGAGGGCTATGGAGCGTCCGACTGGGAGCAGGTCGGCCACGAGGCGGTGGTGCCGCGTAGCAGCCTCAACCCGATTCTGCATTTCAGCGAGGTCGAAGCCTGGTGGCTCCCCGACGCCGACCGTGTTGCCGGCTTCGCGCAGCACGGCGCGTGTCGGGCAGGGCCGCACTACCTGCGCTTCCTGGTGCGCGACGGCGCGGACGGGGCCGCATTCCTGGCCTCCGTACTCGCCAACGTCGGCGGCGAGGCGCTCGCTGCGGGGATCCTGGCTCCGGTGCGAACATACGAGTCCACGGGACGGCAGGCGGCCGAGGCATCCGGCTTCGAGGCGGTGGGCCAGGTCAGCATGCTGGTACGTGAGGTAATCGCTAGCGTCCGCCAGCCGGCGATGGTACCGGCCGTCTAGCGAATCGAACGAGACAGGCAGCGCAGACACGTGACCCGACAAGAGACGACCGACGACCTGGACGCACTGCTTGAGGCGCTTCCACCCGAGATCGTGGCGCGCCTGCGCGGCTTCGCCAGTCGTGCGGACCTGCTCGAAGTGGTGCTCGACCTGGGGCGTCGTCCGGAGGCGCGCTTCATCCATGGCGAGGAGGTGCTCCTCGAGCGCGAGATCGTCGAGGCCGATCTGGCCCACGTCATCGAACACATCGGTGCCTTCGGCGGGGACAACCGCGCCGGCATCGAGCGCACGCTGCACCGCATCAGCGCCATCCGCAACCGCACCGGTGACGTGGTCGGCCTCACCTGCCGGGTGGGCCGGGCGGTGTTCGGCACGGTGGCGATGGTGCGTGACCTGCTGGACATGGGGCAGTCGCTGCTGCTGATGGGCCGCCCCGGGGTCGGCAAGACCACGGCCCTGCGGGAGATCGCTCGGGTACTCGCCGACGACCTGCAGCGCCGGGTGGTGGTGATCGACACCAGCAACGAGATCGCCGGTGACGGCGACATCCCCCATCCCGCCATCGGGCGGGCCAGGCGAATGCAGGTGGCGCGCCCGGAGCTGCAGCACCAGGTGATGATCGAGGCGGTGGAGAACCACATGCCCGAGGTCATCGTGATCGATGAGATCGGCACCGAACTGGAGGCCCAGGCGGCCCGCACCATCGCCGAACGGGGCGTGATGCTGGTGGCCACGGCCCACGGCAACGAACTGGCCAACCTGATCCGCAACCCCACCCTCAGCGACCTGGTGGGCGGCATCCAGTCGGTGACCCTGGGGGACGAGGAAGCCCGTCGCCGCCGCACCCAGAAGACCGTGCTGGAACGGGCGGCCGAGCCCACCTTCCCCCTGGCGGTGGAGATGCACAGCCGCCACCGCTGGCTCGTGCACCGCGATGTGGCCGGCACCGTGGACCTGCTGCTGCGCGGCCAGCCCAGCCACCCCCAGGTGCGGGAACTGGGCAGTGATGGCCGCCTGGTGCTCCGCGACGACGGCCCCCTCCGCCCGGCCCCGCCGCCCGCCTGGGCCACCGCCCCGGCCCTCCGGCGCCCAGGTCCCGCCCCCCTGGCGATGGTGCCCTTGCCGGACCCGGCGGCGCCCCGGCCAGCGGTTGCCAGCGCCGCCCTGGCGGTTCCGGCCCTGCGGGTCTTCGGGGTGGGGCTGGTGGCCCAGCAGCTGGAGGAGGCGGTGCGCCGCCGCCAGCTGCCGGTGCAGGTGGTGGAGGAGCCGGAGCAGGCGGATGCGGTGCTGAGCGTGCGCGGCCAGCTGGGCCTTGATCCGGAGCTGCGGCGCCAGGCCCGCGATCTCGGCCTGCCGATCCTGGTGATCAAGTCGGACACCCCCCATCAGCTGCAGCGGGCCATGGAGCGCCTGCTGGAGCGGCGCCAGGGGGGAGGCAGCGAGGCGCCAAGGGAAGACCCGGCCAGCCCCGCCGCCGTCCGCCTCGATGACGCCCATGCGGCCCTGGAGGAATGCAGGCTGGCGGTGGAGCAGGTGGTGCTGCCCCAGGGCCGGCCGGTGGAGCTGCTGCCCCGCAGCGAAGCGGTGCGGGGCCTGCAGGCCGAGCTGGTGCACCACTACGGGCTGCGCAGTGCGGTCTTCGGCCGCGGCCGTCAGCAGCGGCTGCGGGTCTTTCCCGCCTGAGGGGGCCTGCCGCCAGGGTGGACGCGGGCGAGTTGACGAAGGACCAGCCGCTGTGGGTAACTAGCAAGGCGCCGGTTCCAGACCGACGTCTATCCCATCCCATGGGTTGATTGGGCCGTCGCCAAGCGGTAAGGCATCGGGTTTTGGTCCCGACATTCCTAGGTTCGAATCCTAGCGGCCCAGTTTTTTCTCTCTTTCCTGCCGGTGCCTGAACGCCCTCTGCTGGTGTTCGATTTCGATGGCGTGCTGGTGGACGGCATGGCCGAGTACTGGTGGTCGGCCCGGCGGGCGGCCCTGGCCCTGGTGGCTGGGGGTTGCGCCAGTGGTGCCGCCACCGCCCCGTGGCAGCTGCCGGAGCAGGCACCGGCGGGCTTCGCCCGGCTGCGGCCCCTGATCCACAAGGGTTGGGAGATGGTGCTGATGGCTGCCGAGCTGGGACGGCCCGCCATTGATCTCGACGCCGCCGTGGCCGACTACGACACTTTCCTGGCCCGGGCCCTGGAGCGCTGGGGCTGGAGCTCCGAGCAGCTGCAGCAGGCGCTTGAGGGCCTGCGCCAGGAGGCCATCGCCGCCGACGTGGACGCCTGGCTGGCGCTGCACCGCTTCTACCCCGGCGTGGAGGCGCGCCTGGGCCGGCTGGCGGCGGAGGGGGCCGACTGGGCCGTGCTCACCACCAAGGGTGGGGCCTTCGCCGCCCGCCTGCTGGCCGCCGCCGGTCTGACGCCCCTGGCCCTCTACGGCCACGAACAGGGCAGCAAGCCGTCGGTGCTGGGGCGGCTGGTGGCCGAGCGGGATCCAGTCGAGCGCCCCCTGTGGTTCGTGGAAGACCGTCGTCCCACCCTGGAACTGGTGCGGCGGACGCCGGGGCTGGAGGACGTGCGCTGCTACCTGGTGTCATGGGGGTATCTGGGCCCGGGTGACGGGCAGGGGCTGGCCCCCCTGGGGATCCGCTGGCTGGAGCCCGCCGGTTTCGAGGCCCCCCTGGCGCAATGGCCCTGAGCCGCTAGAGTACGCCCGTACTACAGATTGATACGCTGGCCACTCCGGGTGGCACTGGTTGTCCAGAGGTCGCACGACGGCGCCCGGTTCCGGCTCCCCATCTCCGCCTCCATCCACCGCCTCGACGGCTCCAGCCTGCTGCGGTCCGTTCCATCACCCACCCCCACCATGCCTGCCGATTCCAGGGCCTCTCTTTCCTCCGGCTCTCCCTCCACGTCCACCTCCTATGTCTCCGCCGCCGCCCCCAGCGGCGATCCCAAGGCCGCCGCGGAGCGCGACAAGGCCCTGGGTCTGGTGCTGACCCAGATCGAGCGCAACTTCGGTAAGGGTTCGATCATGCGGCTGGGAGATGCCTCCCGCATGCGGGTGGAAACGGTCCCCACCGGGGCTCTCACCCTCGATCTGGCCCTGGGGGGCGGTTATCCCAAGGGGAGGGTGGTGGAGGTTTACGGGCCGGAGAGTTCCGGTAAGACCACCCTCACCCTCCACGCCATCGCCGAGGTCCAGAAGCGTGGCGGCGTGGCGGCCTTCGTCGATGCCGAACACGCCCTCGACCCGGTCTATGCCGCTGCCCTGGGGGTCGACATCGAAAATCTGCTGGTCTCCCAGCCTGACACCGGCGAGATGGCCCTGGAGATCGTCGACCAGCTGGTGCGCTCGGCCGCCGTCGACGTCGTTGTCGTTGACTCGGTGGCGGCCCTGACGCCCCGGGCGGAGATCGAGGGGGAGATGGGCGATCTGGCGGTGGGCAGCCAGGCCCGGCTGATGAGCCAGGCCATGCGCAAGATCACCGGCAACATCGGCAAATCCGGCTGCACGGTGATCTTCCTCAACCAGCTGCGCCAGAAGATCGGCGTCACCTACGGCAACCCGGAAACCACCACCGGTGGCAACGCCCTCAAGTTCTATGCCTCGGTGCGGCTCGACATCCGCCGCATCCAGACCCTCAAGCGCGGCACCGAGGAGTACGGCATCCGGGCCAAGGTGAAGGTGGCCAAGAACAAGGTGGCGCCCCCCTTCCGGATCGCCGAGTTCGACATCCTCTTCGGCCGCGGCATCAGCACCCTGGGCTGTCTGCTGGATCTGGCGGAGGAAACGGGTGTGGTCACCCGCAAGGGCGCCTGGTACAGCTACGAAGGCGACAACATCGGCCAGGGCCGCGATAACACGATCACCTGGCTGGAGCAGAACCCCGGGCCGAAGGAGGTGATTGAGCAGCTCACCCGCAAGAAGCTCACCGAGGGCTCCGAGGTCACCGCCAACTCGATGAAGCCGCTGGCGGCGGCGGCCAAGCTGGCGGCGTCCAAGCCCCAGGCTGGTGAAGACGCTGCTGAGTTGGAGGAGCTGCCGGCCGCCGGCTGATCACCGGGCTCCAGGGGTGGGGAAGGGGGCCCGGCTGCTCAGGCCTGGGCCGCCAGGGTGGCTTCGGTCGCCACCTCTGGGGTTGCGACCGGTTCGCTGGGCTGCAGCACCAGCACCACCCGCTGCAGTTCCTGGATGGCGTCGGCGCCCTCCAGCTTGACCAGCTCCTGGCCGTTGCGGGACTCCACCCAGCTGATGCCGAAATCGGAGACGAGCAGCCGCACCATGTGGTTGTCGCCCAGGTCGGCCACGAAGGAGGCGCCATGGCCGTCACGGCCATCGCCGCAGGTGTAGCAGGTGGCCACATGGCCCTGTTTCCGCAGAGACACTGCCAGGGCCTGGAGGCTCAGGATCAGATCCTCAACGGCCGAGCGGTATTGCTCGGCCAGCCGGAGAAACATGGGAGGTGTCCATAACGATCGGCAGATCATAAGAATTTCTTCCGATTCACGCCAGGCGCCAAGGCCCATATGTGGAGACCGGCACCCGGCCCCTCAGCCGTCCGACAGCGACCACCACCCCGCTGCCGGGCCGAGGAAGCGCACGGTGATCCAGAACAGCGCCAGGCCGCCGATGCCGATCCAGGCACCCTTGGTGGTGATCGCCACGAAGCGGGAGGCCTGGTTGCGGGTCAGGGGCAGCCAAGTGACGATCCGGGGTGAGGTGTCGACCTCCTTGGCCTTGCTGACGCGCGGCTTGTCGCGGGGCGGCAGTCCCTGTTCGGCCCGGCGTTTGGCTTCCCCCATCAGGGTTCAGACGGCAACTGAGGGCAGGCTAGGGGTCGGGCCGCAGCCGGACCAGTTCGACCCAGGGCTCGAGGGCGGTGAACACCAGCCGTCCCCAGCTGCGGCCACGCAGGCGGCCGTCCAGCACCGCCAGCCGACCGCCGCTGCGCCGTAGTCCGGCCACGCCCCGCTGCAGCCTGTTGAGGGCCTCGGGCAGCAGCAGTTCCCGGAACCAGTCACGGCCCTGCTGGCGCAGCACCCCAACCCGGGCGGCGGTGAGCGGATCCTCCAGGCTGGCGATCGGCAGCAGTCCCACCACCACCTGGCAGGGCAGGGGCAGCCGTGGCTGGTGCTCCAGCCACCAGCTCCAGCTGCAGCACACCACGCCGTTGCTCTCCGGCGACGTGTTCTGGTGGCACACCCGGCTGCCGAACTCGGCGGCCAGGCCGCTGGCCAGGCCCAGGCAGAGGGCCGAATCGTCGATCAGAACCACCGTCAGGCCGCTCTGGCCCAGCACCAGCCGCCGGCCCTGCTCCAGCAGGTGCTGGGCGTAGTGGGGGCTGTTGGGCAGCGGCTGGCGCAGGGGGGCGAACAGGGGCAGGGGGTCGGAGAGGGGGGGATCGGCCAGATCCAGCACCACCGCGGGCTCCAGGCCCAGGGCGGCACCGGAGGCGGGCTGGCCCTCGGCCGCCCGGCCGGTGGCCAGCTCACCGATCAGCACCGCCCCCCGTCCCACCAGCAGGCCGGCCAGTTCGCTCAGGGGTTCGAGCGGCTGGCGCAGCAGGTTCCACTGCAACAACGACGGATCCACCCGGGCCCAACTGCTCCAGCCAGCGCCGGCGCTCAGCCAGCGGGGCCAGGGCTCCGGCAGGGGTTCGAGCAGGCGCAGCAGGTGGCGCAGGGGGGCTTCGTCGTCGTCGGCGAGGGTCACCAGCCGGTGGGGGGAGCGGGGATGGGCCAGCACCCGGCGGCTGAGCCGTTCGTGCAGGTTGAGCAGGCAGGCTTCGGCGCTGGGCTGGGCGCGGCGCAGCTGGTCCCAGTGACGGGGCTCCAGTTCCACCTCCAGGGCTTGGCGGAGGGACACTTCCAGGGTCTCGGCCTCGGGGATCACCAGTTGCCGCTCCCCCAGCTCGCCGTTGCGCCAGGCCGCCACCAGCTCCCGGTGGTCGAGCAGCCAGAGCCGGGTGCCGGGCGGGGCCCCGGGCCCTTCCCAGCAGGGAAGCTCCAGCCCGACGCTGCGCAGGCGCGGCCATTCCACCAGCAGCAACCGCTGGCGCAGGGCTGGCGTCACCACCAGGGCCAGGGGCGTTTCGCTGAGGGCCAGGGGCACCAGCAGGCTGATCCACCAACTGGGGGCGGTGCCGGGGGCCAGGCGCACCAGGGTGTGGTCGACGCGGCGCAGGCTGCGGGCCACCAGGCGGCTGAGGGTGAGGTGATGGGGCCAGCGTTCCACCCCCTCTCGCTGCAGGAGAGCCTTGAGGTGCTGGTGGGCGCGGGCTTCCAACATGGCTGGATCGTAGGAAGCTGGCCCCAGCCGATCCGCAGCGACGATGACACCCCTCTGGCAGCGCGAACCGGTGGGCGTGGTGGGCCTGGGGTTGATCGGGGGCTCGCTGGGCCTCGATCTGATGGCGATGGGAGCGCAGGTGCGGGCCCTGGTGCACCGCCCGGCCACCGCCGCGCGGGCCGCTCAACGCGGGCTGGCCAACGAGGTGAGCACCGATCCGGTGGTGCTGGAGGGGTGCGGCCTGGTGCTGCTGGCCCTGCCCCTCGACCGTCTGTTGAATCCGGAGCCCGCCCTGGTGGCGGCCCTGCCGGGCGGGGCCGTGATCACCGATGTGGGCTCGGTGAAGGGGCCGGTGCTGCGCCGCTGGCGAGAGCTGCTGGCGGGAGCTGCTGGCGGCGGCCTGGCGACCTGCCGCTTCGTGGCCTCCCATCCGATGGCGGGCACCGCCCGGGCCGGGGTGGAGGCGGGGGAGCCTGGCCTGTTCCGCGGCAGGCCCTGGGTGGCGACCCCGGAGGCGGACACCGATCCGGCGGCACTGGAGGCGGTGCGGGAGCTGGCGGAGGCCCTCGGGGCCCGCTGGCTCTGTTGCGACGCCGAGTCCCACGACCGGGCCGTGGCCCTCATCTCCCATCTGCCGGTGCTGGTGGGGGCGGCCCTGCTGCAGGCGGCCGATGTCGGGGGCGGCGCGGCTGGCGGCGACGAGGCTGGTGAAGGGGCGGAGGCCGGGGCGGGTCTGGTGCGGGCCCTGGCCTCGAGTGGATTTGCCGACACCACCCGCGTCGGCGGCGGCAATCCGGAGCTGGGGATGTTGATGGCGCGCGCCAACCGGGCAGCGCTGCTGGAGGCCCTGGGGCACTATCGCCATTCCATGGCCTCCCTTGAAGCCATGGTGGCTGGGGAGCAATGGTCGGATCTGCAGCAGTCGCTGGAGCTCAGCCATCGGCTAAGGCCCGACTTTCTCTGAACCTGGGATGCCGATAGGCTCCCTCTAACTCCTTCGTATCCGGGCCGGCCGATGAAGAGCAGGCCGCCGAGACAATCACCGCGCATCCGTGTTGCTGCCGGCAACAGCGGCATTCGCGGTAAGCGGATCAGGCCAGGATCTTCCCCCGGTGCGGTGGTGTTCGTCGGCGAACAGCGGCTGGCGAAGGTGCAGATCGATGTCATTCACTACGACGGCCATGGCTGGTCGGAGGAACTGGACGTGTCGGTGCGGAGTTGCGCTGATGTCGTGCGCCAGGACAGCATCACCTGGATGAACGTCAACGGTGTCCATGACGTCGGCCTGGTGGAGCGCCTCGGCGAGTGCTTCGGGATCCATCCGATGACGCTGGAGGACATTGCCAACACCACCCAGCGCCCCAAGGTGGAGGAGTTTCCTTGCTATGTCTTCATGGTGTTGAAGATGATCGCCTTCAACGAAGACACCAAGACGATTGATATCGAGCATGTGAGTGTGATCCTCGGCGATCACTTCGTGATCTCCTTCCTCGAGGATGATGGCGATGTGTTCGATGGGGTGCGTGATCGGATCCGCGCCTCCAGTGGCCGGATCCGCTGGATGAAGGCCGACTACCTCGCTTACTCCCTGCTGGATGCCGTTGTCGACCATTACTTCCTCGCCGTGGAGCGGATGGGCGACATCATCGAGGAAGTGGATGACAGGCTGCTGGAGGATCCTCATCCCGGCGACATCAAGGAGATCCATGGCCTCAAGCGGTCCATTCTGAGCCTGCGCAAGGCCGTCTGGCCGATCCGGGAGGAGGTGGCCATGATCTGCAAGAGCGAATCTTCGTTGCTATCGGCCGATTGTCGGGTGTTCTGGCGCGATCTCTACGACCACTGCATCCAGATCATCGACCTGGTGGAAACCCACCGCGACATTCTCGGGGGTATGCACGATACCTATCTGTCGACCCTCAGTCATCGGATGAATGAGGTGATGAAGGTTCTGACGATCATCTCGACGATCTTCATTCCCCTCACCTTCATTGCCGGTGTGTACGGCATGAACTTCAAGGAAATGCCCGAGCTGGAGTGGCGAGGTGGATATTATTCAGTCTGGGCGGTGATGATTGTGATCGGGGTCAGCCTGTACCTCTTTTTCCGCCGCAAGCAGTGGCTTTGATGCCGCCGATCCACAGCGCTTCACTTGTGTAGCAAATGCCACCAAATTTGGCTTTACTTCCTTTGCGCTACGGATCATTGCCGCTTGCCGATGAAGGTGGGCATCGATGGCGGCTGTTTCTAGGGTTCTTCAAGATGTCGGTGAACGGACAGTGAGTTTCCTGAGCGAAGCGATGCAGCTCCTGAAGGACGCCGGCGCTGCGGCGGGCCTGTCGGAAGGGGCCATCAAGTGCCATGCCGGCTGCTACCGGGAGAATCTGTCCCGCTGCAGCGACGCCATGCTCCAGTACGAGCGGGTGTGGTTGCAGCAGCAGCTGCGGGCCTTGCGCGACTGCCAGGGCCATCCGGTGTTGATGGCCCGGGTGGGGGGTGAGGAGCGCTTGCATGGGCTGGTGTCCCAGAGCGTGCTGTTCCAGTTGCTGCTGCAGAACGAATTCGCCAGGCGGGGCCTGACGCCGGTGGAACAGCATGGACCGGTTGTGGCGGCCGAGGAGGCCTGGGAGATCACCAGCGTGCAGGTGAAGCGCGAGTGGGGCATCCTGCCGGCCTGATCGGCCTGCTGCACCTGGGGCGGATCCACGACGAGACGCCGGCGCTGAGAGCCTTCCTCGCCGCGCGCGGCATCGCCAGCGAACTGGTGCCCCTGCCGGCCTTGGCCGATGGCGACAGCACCGATTGGGGGCGTTTCGATCGGGTGAGCGTGCGCGACTGCCGCGACAGCTATCGCCACCCCGATTTCCTGGCCCGGATCAGGGCCCTTGCCACGCACCTCGAGGTCCTCAAGGTGCCGCTGGCCAATCCGCTGACGGTGATCGAGGCGGGCCATTCCAAGAGCCATTACCTGCCCCAGCTGGAGCGGCAGGGGGTGGCCCTGATCCCCAGCTGCTGGCTGCCCCACGGCTGGCGCGGTTCGTTGACGGGGCTTCTGGAGGCGCGCGGCTGGCGTGAGGCGGTGCTCAAGCCGGCGATCGGCGCCAAGAGCTGGCACACCTATCGGGTGCGCCGCCAGGGCCCGGGCCTGGCGATCACCGCGGCCGATGGCTCCACCCCCGCCGCCGCCACCACCGTCGTGAACACCGTGGACGCCGATGCTTGGTTGGCCCGCCTGGCCCAGGAGGGGGAGGTGTGCGTGCAGCGGTTCCTGCCAGGGATCTGCCGGGCGGGGGAGTTCAGCGCCGTGTTCCTGGGCGGAGAGTTCTCCCACGCCGTGGCCAAGAGCGTGGCGGTGGGGGGCTGGATCGCCCACGAAGGTTTCGGCGGCCGCAACCGGCTGTGGCAGGCGACTGCGGCGGAACGGCGCTGGGCTGCTGCGGTGGAGGAGCGGCTGCGGCGGCGCTTCGGGGTGTTGCCCTATGCCCGCATCGACGGGATCCGTGACGAGGGCGGTGAGCTGCTGCTGCTGGAATGCGAGCTGGTGATCCCCCGGCTGTTCCTCAGCGAGGGGGAGGCCTTCGGCCGTTACGCGGAGGTTCTGGTGGGACCCACCAGAACCCGCATGGCCTGGTAGCCGTCGAGGGAGGGCGGCTCGCTTGCGGCCAGCTCCTCGGAGTGCAGGGCCACGGCCACGGTGGCGACCCAGGGGCGCGTGCCGGGGTCGGTGGGGAACACCAGCACCACGGTGCCGCCGGAGGGGGCGGTGGCGGGATCTTCCGCCACGATCTCCTGGGCCACCCGGGTGCGGCGGCATTGCAGGGCCCGGGCCTCCAGCAGGGCCACGAACTCGCCGCTGTTCCAGCGGGCCTCGCTGCCCTGGCAGGGGAAGCGCTGGCTGAGGCCGGCGGCGCTGAGCTCCTCGATGGCACTGCTGCGCCGCCCATCCCAGACCAGCAGCAGGTTGGCGTCATGGCCAAAGGCGTTCTGCTCCACCCGCTCGCGATCCAGCACGAGGCGCCGTTCCAGACCCTGTTTCTCCGCAGGCATCGACAGGCACACATTGAGGGCCTGGGCCACCTCGCAGCTGCGTCCCTCGCAGAACCCCCGGTGGGCGGTGAGGATGTCGTCGGCCGCCGACACGATCTCGAGGGCCGGCAGGCTCTGGCTGAGGTCCTGCATCATCGCGTTGAACAGCACACCCCCATCCCCGAAAGGGCCTCGGTCGGGATCGGTGGCGGCGAGCATCTGATCGATGGCGGAGCGCACGAGCTCCCGCCTCCAGGTCAGATACGTCATGGGAATTCGCTCC
>JBBQIH010000035.1:0-12216 GCA_038324725.1 Cyanobacteriota bacterium
GCCCCAGCTGGCGCGCATCCTCAAGTTCCACGTTCTCTCCGGCGCCTACACAAAGGAGCAGCTCATCGACCAGCCGGAATGGGAGAGCCTGGAGGGGGCACCGGTACCGATCCGCCGGGCGGAACCCTTCGAGGTCAAGAACGCCACCGTTGTGTCCGCCGACATCGTCTGCGACAACGGCATCGTGCATGTGATCAACCGGGTGATCCTGCCCGGATGACCAAACCCTGGCTGCTGGCGCTGGCGGTGTTCGCTGCCCTGGTGGGCTGCACAACGGGAAGCGAGGCCCCCGGCAGCCCCACCATGGCCAAGATCCGCGAGCGGGGGCGGCTGGTCTGCGCCGTCGATGGGGCGGTGCCGGGGTTCAGCACGGTGGGACCCGGCGGAGCCTTCGTGGGCATCGACGCCGACTTCTGCCGGGCGGTGGCCGCTGCCGTGCTCGGGGATCCCGCCAAGGTGGAATTCCGGCCGGTGACGGCCGGAGAGCGCTTCGTGGCCCTGGGCAGCGGTGAGGTGGATCTGCTTTCAATCAGCTCCACCCACACCCTCAGCCGCGACGCCCCGGGCGGCAATGCGCTCAGTTTCGGCCCTGTCTTCTTCTATGACGGACAAGGGGTGATGGTACCGGTGGCCAGCGGCATCCGCAGCCTGCGGCAGCTGGCCGGCAAGCCGATCTGCGTCGAGAGCGGCACCAACACCGAGCTCAACCTGGCCGATCGCATGCGGGAGCTGGGCCTGGCCTATCAGCCGCTGCGCTTCCAATCCGGCGAGCAGGCCTACCCCGCCTATGAGCAGGGGCGCTGCGCCGCCATCACCAGCGACAGCTCCCTGCTGGCGGCCAAGCGCAGTGGCTTCCGGAATCCGGCGGGCCATGTCCTGCTACCCGAGCTGCTCAGCAAGGAACCCAGCGCCAAGGTGACGGTGCAGGCGGATCCGGCCTGGGCCGATGCGGTGCGCTGGATCAGCCACACCCTGGTCCAGGCCGAGGAGAGCGGCCTCACCCAGGCCAACGTGGGGGCCCGCCGTGCCGCCGCCGAGAAGGACATCAGCCAGGCCGAACAGCGCCGTTTCCTCGGGATTGAGGGGGATTTCGGCCGGCAGCTGGGGTTGCCCGCTGACTTCACCGTGCAGGTGGTGAACGCGGTGGGGAACTACGGCGAACTGTTCGAGCGCCACCTGGGCCCTGCCACCCCCCTGGGCCTCGAGCGGGGCCTCAACCAGCTCTGGGACCGCGGCGGTCTGCACATCGCGCCGCCCTTCCGCTGAGGAGGTTCCGGGCGGCCTACCTGCACCGGCCCGCACCTGCAACAATGCGGCCACTTCAAGACGCCCGCATGTTCTGGAACCGGACCCGCTCCCTTGGGGTGTCCCTGTTGACGGTCGGCCTGATGGCCGGTTGCGCTGGAGAGGATGGCGGTGTACAGAGCCAGAGGCTGTCCACCATTACGGGGCGGGGCAAGCTGATCTGCGGCGTGGAAGGCAAGCTGCCCGGCTTCAGCTTCGTCGGCCCCGACGGCAAGTATCTGGGCCTCGACGTGGACGTCTGCAAGGCGGTGGCCGCCGCGGTGCTGGGGGATCCGGCCAAGGTGGAGTACCGCGACCTGAACTCCAGTGAGCGCTTCGCCGCCCTGGCCAGCGGCGAGGTCGATCTGCTCTCGCGCAACACCACCATGACCCTGAGCCGCGATGCGGCCGGTGGCAATGGGCTGAGTTTCGGCCCCACCACCTTCTATGACGGCCAGGGGGTGCTGGTGCCCGTGGCCAGCGGCATCAAGGACCTCAAGGGCCTCGCCGGCAAGCCGATCTGCGTGGAAAGCGGCACCACCACCGAGCTCAACCTGGCCGACCGGATGCGGGAGCAGAACATCCCTTACACGCCGCTGAAGTTCCAGACCAGCGACCAGACCTTCGCCGCCTACCTCGGCGACCGTTGCGTGGCCGTGACCAGCGACCGCTCCCAGCTGGCGGGCAAGCGCACCAGCTTCCCCAACCCGGACGCCCATACCTTGCTGCCGGTGGTGATGAGCAAGGAACCCCTCACCCCCGCCACCATCAACGGCGATCCCGCCTGGGCCGATGCCGTGCGCTGGATCGTCTACGGCCTGATGCAGGCCGAGGAGAGCGGCATCACCCAGGCGAATGTGGACGCCAAACTCGCCGAAGCGAAAGCCAACACCAACCAGGCCGACCTGCGCCGGTTCCTTGGGGTGGAGGGTGACTTCGGTAAGCAGCTGGGCCTGCCGCCCGACTTCGTGGTCAAGGCGGTGAAGGCGGCGGGCAACTATGGCGAGATCTTTGATCGCAATGTGGGCCCCGCGTCGGCCCTCAAGCTTGACCGCGGCCTCAACCGCCAGTGGAAGGATGGCGGCCTGATCTATTCGCCGCCCTTCCGTTGATGGCGCCGGTCCCCCCCGCCGACCCGGCCCTACCTCCACTCCCTCCACCCGCTCCACCCGCTCCACCCGCTCCGCCCTGGTGGCGTGACCGCCGCGTCGTCCCCTGGGTGGTGCAGGCCGTGGTGGGTTTGCTCGTGCTGCTGCTGATCGCCTTCCTGCTGGGCAATCTGATGCGCAACCTCACCGCCGCCGGGCTGCTGCTGAGCTGGCGCTGGCTGCAGCAGCCAGCCGGCTTTGACATCTCGGAATCGGTGCTTCCCTTCAATGCCCAGCTGCCCTATTGGCGCGCCCTGGCGGCCGGGTTGGTCAACACGATTCGGGCGGTGCTGGTGGGTCTGGTGGGGGCCACCCTGCTGGGCACCCTGGTGGGCATGGCCTCCTTCAGCCACAACGGCCTGCTGCGGCGACTGTCCAGGGTCTACGTGGAGGTGGTGCGCAACATCCCCCTGCTGCTGCAGCTGGTGTTCTGGTACTTCGTGGTGTTCCTCACCCTCCCCAACGGATTGGCGGCGATCCAGCTGCCCGGGGTGGTGCTGGCCAAGTCGGGGTTGTACGTCGCCGGGCTGGGCGAGGGACTGCGCTGGATGGGCCCCACCCTGGTGAACGGGGTCTGGCAGGCACCGCTGCGCCTGAGCGTCGAGTTCGGCGCCCTGCTCACCGGCCTGATCGTCTACTCGGGCGCCTTCATCGCCGAAGTGGTGCGAGGCGGCATCGCCGCCGTTCCCAAGGGACAGTGGGAGGCGGCCTCCTCCCTGGGGCTCAGCTGGTTCGCCACCCTGCGCCGCATCGTGCTGCCCCAGTCCCTGAGGGTGATCGTGCCTGGGCTCAACACCCAGTACATCTCCCTGGCCAAGAACTCGTCGCTGGCAGTGGCGGTGGGCTACACCGACCTCTACTCGGTGGCCGAAACCACCCTCAACCAGACCGGACGAGCGGTGGAGGTGATCCTGGTGCTGCTGGCGGCTTACCTCACCCTCGACCTGCTGATCTCGGCCCTGATGAACGGACTGAACCATCTGGTTCAGATCCGGGAGCGCTGAGATGCAGCGCCTCGTGCGGCGACTACGCGCCGAACTCTTCGCCACCCGCACCGACACGGTGCTGAGCCTGGCTCTGCTCAGCCTGATCAGCCTGGCGGCTTTCGGAATCCTGCGCTGGGCCCTCACCCAGGCCCAGTGGGCCGTGATCCGCGTCAACAGCACCCTGTTTGCGGTGGGCCGCTACCCGCTGGAGCAGCAGTGGCGCCTCTGGCTGCTCACCACCCTGCTGGCCGCGGCCAGCGGCGCCACCTGGGGCCTGCTGCGGGCCCACCCTCGACCCGACCGCACCGGTGTGCTCTGGCCCCGCAACGACCGGCTGGCCGTGGGGCTGCTCGGCCTGCTCGCCCTGGCGGTGCCCTGGGCCCTGGAACTGGGCCTCGCCATCGCGAGCCGCTGGTGGGGGCTCGCCGTACTGCTGCTGCTCTGCCGCTGGTTGGCCGGTCGCTTCGGGGCTGACCTCCCCGCCGGGGGCCGGCGGCTGGCGGCCCTGGTCTGGCCGGTGCTCTATCTGGTGGGCATGGTGCTGATCAGCGGCGGGCTGGGCCTGGTGACCGTCTCCCCTTCGGAATGGGGCGGCCTGATGCTCACCCTGCTGGCTTCGAGCTTCGCCATCCTGCTGTGCTTCCCGATCGGTGTGCTGCTGGCGCTCGGGCGCCGCAGCGAGCTTCCCCTGCTGCGCTGGGGATCGGTGCTCTACATCGAGTTCATCCGCGGGGCCCCCCTGATCACCCTGCTGTTCCTCGGCCAGAACATCCTCGGGTTCCTGCTGCCCGGCGGCCTGGCTCCGGAGCGGGTCTGGCGGGCGGCCTGGGTGCTCACCTTCTTCGCCGCCGCCTATCTGGCCGAGGCGGTGCGCTCCGGCCTGGCCGCCGTGCCCCGGGGCCAGCTGGAAGCCGCCCGCTCCCTCGGCCTCTCCTACCCGAAAGCTCTGCAGCACGTGGTGCTGCCCCAGGCCCTGCGGGTGGCCCTGCCGGCGATGGTGGGCCAGTTCATCTCCCTGCTGCAGGACACCACCCTGCTGTCGCTGATCGGATTGCTCGAACTGCTCGGCACGGCCCGCACCGTGATGGCCAACCCGGCTTTCCTGGGACGGAACGGTGAGGTGTACCTCACCTTGGCCGTGCTGTTCTGGGGCTGCTGTGCCGCCCTCGGTCTGGGCAGCCGGGCCCTGGAGCGGCGTCTCGACCCCCAGGCGGTGTCCATGCCCTCCTGAGCCCAGCCGTTCCGATCGCCTTCTCCGAAAGGGCTTCCCCCTTCCCCCGCTCCGTTGCCGCTTCCCGCCCCATGAGCCAACCCAGCAGCGAACTGATGATCGAGGCGCGGGCCGTCGAGAAGTGGTACCCCAACGGATTCCAGGCATTGCGCGGCGCCAGCCTGACGGTGCGGCGCGGCGAGGTGGTGGTGATCATGGGCCCCTCGGGTTCGGGCAAGAGCACCTTCATCCGCACCTTCAATGCGCTGGAGGATTTCCAGAAGGGCAGCATCACCGTCGACGGCATCGTGCTCTCCAACGACCTGCGCAACATCGACGCCGTCCGCCGCGAAGTGGGGATGGTGTTCCAGCAGTTCAACCTGTTTCCCCACCTCTCTGTTCTCGACAACCTCACCCTGGCGCCGGTGCTCGTCCGCAAGCGCCCGAAGGCCGAGGTGGAGCAGCAGGCCTGGGCCCTGCTGGAGCGGGTGGGCATCGCCGAACAGGCCGGCAAGTATCCCGGCCAGCTCTCAGGCGGCCAGCAGCAGCGGGTGGCCATCGCCCGGGCCCTCTGCATGGAGCCCCGCATCCTGCTGTTCGATGAACCCACCAGCGCCCTCGACCCGGAGATGGTTCGGGAGGTGCTGGAGGTGATGCAGAACCTCGCCGCCGAGGACATCACCATGGTGGTGGTGACCCACGAGGTGAAGTTCGCCCGCCATGTGGCCCACCGGGTGGTGCTGATGGCCGACGGCGAAGTGGTGGAAGAGGCCGAGCCCGAGGTGTTCTTCACCAACCCCAGCCACCAGCGCACCCGGCGCTTCCTGGATCAGATCCTCTGAAGGGCTCCGCGCACCATTCATCGCCGAATTACTCGCCCATCTGGGATGCCTCACTGGGCTGGGGGCGCGTCTGAGGCAACGCAGGCGCTTCAGCCTGGGAACCTTACTGAAGGGCGCGAGATTCATCCAGCCTCGACGCCATGAGTGCGGCAACACCATGCCATGCAGATAGCTAACGGAGTAGAAGCCCTGGCCACCCACCGCATCAATGAGTCACAACAGCCAAAACCCTGTCGATCGCGTATCGTGCTGAAACAGCTTGACTGCGAGTCTGTGGATACAGGCAACTGAGGCTGTAGCCATTTATTTGCTAGGAGCTTACAAGTTATGGCTGGAAGTCCTTTTATTCTGGCGCAGCAAGTTGATGGGTTCGGCAGCAGGCTGCAAGCGATCTTGAATGCTTGGTCTGTTGCGGCCGCGCTCAACCTCGAGTTCCGCTTCAGCTGGCCTCCAAACCAGTGCGTACAGTTTTCGAAAGCGGCAGAGATCTTTAGTGATGATTTTTTACGACGATTCGAACTCCCGGAATCCTCCAGCCCCTGCAATGCAGCAGACCCCAACCTGAGATTGCTGACGATTTCTGAGGCAAAGCTATTTTGCCATGGATTGACAAGCGTTGCGGTCAACATCGGCGTTAGCCTCGAAATCTTTCGGTTTGCCGACGAAAGCCACGACGAGGCCAGTGAAAGGTTTCGAAGAGGATTGACTGAAATCGAATGGAGCTCGACAATTTCCAACCTCATGCAGTTAGATTCCTTAGCCGGACTGGGCGCCATTCATGTGCGCGCAGGGGATATCGTCCTAGGCGAATGGCGTCAGATCTGGCCAGTCGAGAAGTATTTACCCTCATGCTTTGTCAGCCATGCGATAACCCACTTACAAAGCACGAACTCTGCCGTTGTTGTTCTTTCTGACAACCCAGAGTACGTATCTCACTTGAAATCTAAATTCCGCAACCTCGTCACCCCAATCGAGATCATTCCTCAATACTCTGAGCTAACGAGTGTTCAACAGGCTTTTGCTGATGTTCTGGTGTTGTCCAGGGCTTCCAGCCTGTTTGCTCCCGTCCTGAGCAATTTCAGTCAGTTGGCGGGATCCATAGGGGGCGCGAAACTGCAAGGAGTTGCTGACTTAATGGATGCAGAGGATGCGCTACACTTTTTTCGTGATTTTATTGAGCAGGCCAAGAATCAATATCAGCCCGAAGTGCTTCGCCCACTGCTGGCTCGTGATACATGCTGGATATTGGATGTCTTTGCAGATTCACTGGCACTTGAAGATCGTATTTCCTTGGTCACCCGAGCAGTCCAGTACGACTCAGAGTTTGTCAGTGCACAAACTCGCTATGCTCTTTACTCCGCCCTTGCTGGCCATCGAGATACTGCCGCTGAGGCGGCACTGAACGCACAAACAATCGCCTCCCATGTGAATCTCTATGAAGACGCCCAATTAGAGGCTTTTGCTTGCTCTATCTGCATTTCAGTCCTCAATCTCGGCTCGCATGACTCGTCATCACATAGAGCCCATGACGACGAGAATCTCCTAACCGCAAGAAGCTCCCTTGCCATCTGCGAAGGACTCAAGCCATGCATTATTAATCATCAACAGCTTCATGTGAATCTACGCTTCCTTGTGGCCACAATCGAATGGTTTACTCAAGCTGATCTCACGATTCGTCAGGCGTTCATTCATGCGCTTCATCCCTGCATCAATCAACGCTCTGGCCTTGGGTCCTGGCGACGCGAAGGATTCGCGGTACTCCATTCTTCTTCGGGGCCATATCCTGCAGTCTTGAGAAATGTTGAAGAGGTCTCAGTCCAAGTATCACTTGCCCTTGGAAAGATCCTCCTTGGCAGTCGATCTGGAATGCAGAGAGTGGCAGTAAGCAGAGTCGAGGGCCTGAACTGCTCGCCCTCTGGGCTTCAATGGGCAACAGGCTGGGCCTATGACGGTCAAAACCGCAATGATCTCTTGCTTAGCTGTTTACAGCCTGACGGTTCCTTCTCTGGAACGTTGACTTTTTTGCAGCGACCCGACGTAGAGAAGACATTTGGCAACAGTCATGCCCTGAGGTCTGGATTCTGCATGCCCATCCCGGTGGCACCTCGAGCTGACTCTGGTCGAAACCAGTGGACATTTGTTGTTTTGCGCTCTGGCCCAAGGGCCAGGTCCTTGGGCCGTCGATTCCTCAGAGCTCAGTTTTTTACCAGCCGATTGGCTGGTTCCCTTCAGCGCTTCATGAGGACAATGTGTCGCGGTCTCAGCTCTCGTCGCCCACCCTGACTCAACGCATCTTTCCGCCTTCGCACGCCATGGTACTCGGGAGATTCAGCATGGCTGTTGGCAGCAAACCACTGACCATGGCCTGGCCTTGGCAGCCTCCGAAATCGCCCTAAGACCAGCTTCCCCTGGACAAGCGAGGTGCACATCGTCATGTCCACGTTTGCAGATCCGATCTGCGGTACGGGTCCATCTGCAGCCTCTCCAACGGCTGGCGGCAGAACTCCATTCGACCTGGATCATCGCTGCCGAGGGAGCCGCAAGCTGCCTGCGGCCAACAGCGGCATCTTCAATGCCAGCGAGGCGGGCAACCCGACAACAACGTCCGCTCGCTGCGTTAGAACCCTTGCCTACGCCCGAGTCGCCCAGTCGGCTGCATTCAGCTGCGGGAACAACCCGTCCTCCCGCTGAACCCCCACCAGCCATTCCCGGGGCAGATCGGTGCCGTGCTCGAGGGCATCGATCAGGCGCCAGAAGCGGTCGAGGTGGCGGCGGATCCGCTCGCGGGCCAGGCCTGTGGTGGTGCCGGCCCTCAGGATGAAGCTCCAGTCGGAACTCTGGGCCAGCAGCAGTTCGCGCCCCGCCTGGGTGAGCAGGGCGCGCTGGTCGGTGCTGCCCACCCCCCGATTGACCCGTCGCACCATGGCGCGGGAGGCGCGCTGCCACTCGGCCACGACCCAGGCGTTGGTGTCGTTCAGCCAGTAGTCGTGATAGCCCCCCTGGCCCCAGCTGGAGGGGGCCGGGCGGCAGACCTGCAGGTTCCGGTTCTCGCTGAGCACATCGCGCAGGTGGGTGAAGCCCACGTCCATCGCGGGGCCCTGGCGAAACAGTTCGGCCAGGAACTGGGGCCCTTCGAACCACCAGTGACCGAACAGTTCGGCGTCAAAGGGCGCCACCAACAGCGGTGGCGGCTCGATTGTGGCGGCCAGGCGGGCGATCTGCTCGGAGCGGCCCCGTAGAAAAGCGGTCGCGTGCTCCTTCACCTTCTGGGCTGCCCGTTCCGGGTCGTAGGGCTGCTTCAACTCCAGGGGACAGCCCTGGGCACTGACCCGATGCAGCTTGAGTCCCAGGGGGCGCCGGTCGTGGATGCCCTGAGCGCCGAGCGCATCTTCCGGCAGGTCCCAGCCCAGGTCGCGGTGGAACTCCCGGTAGGCGCCGTCGCCGGGATACCCCTGGCTGGCACTCCAGACCGGCAGGGTGGATTCGCTGTCGCGGGCGAAGAAGGCCACCCCGGCGGTGGAACAGATCGGGGCATAGACCCCGTAGCGGGGACGGGGTAGACCATGGAGCAGGCCGTGGCCGTCGAGCAGGGAATAGCGCAGGCCGCACTCGGCCAGGAGCCGATCGAGATCCTCGTAATAGGCACACTCCGGCAGCCAGATCCCCAGGGGGCGCTGGCCGAGGAGACGCTGATGCTCGCGCACGGCGGTGAGCAGCTGGGCCCGCACCGCCTCCGGCGACTCCCGCAACAGGGGCAGATAGCCGTGGGTGGCCCCACAGGTGATCAGATCCAGGACGCCCTGCTCCTGCAGGCGCCGGAACCCGGGCAGCAGGCTCCCCCCCAGCTCCCGCCACTGGGCCTCAATGGCCGCGAGCGTGACCTGGAGCTGGCGGGCCGGCAGCTCCAGGTCCGGATCCGCCTGGTCAAGGAGGGTCCGGCGCAGGGCCAACCAGGCTGGGAAACGACCGTTCAAGGCCCTGTCACTCAACAGTGACAGCAGGGTTGGGGAGAGGCCGAGGGTGAGTTTCGGCCGCTGCTCTGGATCGGCGGCGGCCCGCTCCAGCACAGCAAGGAGAGGCAGATAGCATTCCTGCAGCGCCTGGAAGTACCAGTCCTCCTCCAGCGAGCCGGGTTCTCCCGATCGCACGTAGGGGAGATGGGCATGCAACACCAGGGCCAGATCGCCTGCGGCCATGGGGAAACCTCTGTGGGGCCACTGTACGTTCCGCTCCTGGAGCGGGGCCGTCCGGCCCCTAGAGTGGATCTAACTCATAGCTGTTCCGCTTAACCCCATGGCCCGCGATCCCGGCCGGGTATTGATCTTCGACACCACCCTCCGCGACGGGGAGCAGTCCCCTGGCGCCAGCCTCAACCTTGAGGAGAAGCTTGCGATCGCCCAGCAGCTGGCCCGCCTGGGGGTGGACATCATCGAGGCCGGCTTCCCGTTCGCCAGCAGCGGCGATTTTCACGCCGTCCAGCGGATCGCCGCCACCGTGGGCACCCCCGAGGGGCCCGTGATCTGCGGTCTGGCCCGGGCCGCCAGCGGCGACATCAAGGCCTGCGCCGAAGCTGTGGCCCCCGCCGCCCACCGGCGCATCCATACCTTCATCGCCACCAGCGACATTCATCTGGAGCACAAGCTGCGCAAGACCCGCGCCGAGGTGCTCGCCATCACCGCGGAGATGGTGGCCTATGCCCGCTCCCTTGTCGAGGACGTTGAATTCTCCTGCGAGGACGCCGGCCGGAGCGACCCAGACTTCATGCATCAGGTGATCGAAGCGGCAATCAACGCCGGGGCCACCACCATCAACATCCCCGACACCGTGGGGTACACCACCCCGGCCGAGTTCGGCGCGATCATCGCCGGCATCAACCGCTCGGTGCCCAACATCGACCAGGCGGTGATTTCGGTGCATGGGCATAACGATCTGGGCCTGGCCGTCGCCAATTTCCTCGAGGCCGTCAAGCACGGTGCCCGCCAGCTCGAGTGCACCATCAACGGCATCGGCGAACGGGCCGGCAACGCCTCCCTTGAGGAGCTGGTGATGGCGTTGCATGTGCGCCGCAGCTACTTCAACCCCTTCCTGGGCCGGCCGGCCGAGCAGCGCGATTCCCTCACCAACGTGCGCACCGAGGAGATCACCAAGACCTCCCGCCTGGTCTCCAATCTCACCGGCATGGCCGTGCAGCCCAACAAGGCGATCGTGGGTGCCAATGCCTTCGCCCATGAGTCCGGCATCCACCAGGACGGGGTGCTCAAGAACCGGCTCACCTACGAGATCATCGATGCCCGCACCGTCGGCCTGGCCGACAACCGGATTTCCCTCGGCAAGCTCTCGGGCCGCAGCGCCTTCCGCGCCCGACTCGAGGAGCTCGGCTACACCCTGGAGCGCCACGATCTCGACGACGCCTTCACCCGCTTCAAGGAGCTGGCCGACCGCAAGCGGGAGATCACCGACCGGGATCTCGAAGCGATCGTCAGCGAGCAGGTGCAGCAACAGGACGGCCCCCGCTACGTGCTGCAATCGGTGCAGGTCAGTTGCGGCACCAACCTGCAGCCCACCGCCACCGTCACCCTGCGGGATGGGGACGGCATCGACCTGACTGAGGCGGCCATCGGCACCGGTCCGGTGGATGCGGTCTGCCAGGCCCTCAACCACCTGGCCCAGGTGCCGAATGAACTGGTGGAATTCAGCATCAAGTCCGTCACCGAAGGCATCGATGCCATGGGCGAGGTGACCATCCGTCTGCGTCACCAGGGGGTGCTCTATTCGGGCCATGCGGCCGACACCGACATCGTCGTGGCGGCAGCGCAGGCCTTCGTCAACGCTCTCAACCGACTCGTCTCCGGCAGCCAGCGCGCCCCGCTCCACCCCCAGAAGACGGCCCTTCCGGTGGCGGAACTGCCGCGTCTGTGAACGCCCCCAACCGCTCTTCGCTGGCCACCGGCCTGCAGCTCGCCCTGCTGCTGCTGGTGGCTGTGCTGCTGCTGCTGCCCCTGCTGTGGCTGGTGAGCACCTCCCTCAAGGGGCCGGCGGAAAACATCTTCACCAGCCCCCCGGCCCTGCTGCCGAGCCAGCCGAGCCTGGAGGCCTACGGGCGCCTGTTCGCCGCCAACCCCATGGGCACCTACCTGCTCAACAGCACGATCGTCAGCGCCCTGGCGGTGCTCGCCAACCTGCTGTTCTGCTCCCTGGCGGCCTACCCCCTGGCGCGGATGCGCTTCCGCGGCCGAGGGCTGGTGCTGGCCCTGGTGGTGGCCACGATCCTGATCCCCTTCCAGGTGGTGATGATCCCGCTGTATCTACTGATGGTGCAGATCGGCCTGCGCAATACGCTCTGGGCCCTGATCGTGCCGCAGGCGGCCACAGCCTTCGGCATCTTCCTGCTGCGCCAGAGCTTCCTGGCGGTGCCGGTGGAACTGGAGGAGGCGGCCCGGATCGACGGCTGCACCCCCATCGGCGAGTGGTGGAACGTGATGCTGCCGGCGGCGCGGGCCGATCTGATCACCCTGGCCATGTTCGTGTTCATCGGCACCTGGAGTGATTTCCTCTGGCCGCTGATCATTCTCGACGACCCCAATCTCTACACCTTGCCCCTGGGGCTGCAGCAGCTGGCCAGCAGTTTCTCCCTCGACTGGCGCCTGGTGGCGGCGGGGTCGGTGGTGTCGATCCTGCCGGTGCTGCTGCTGTTCGTGCTGCTGCAGCGCTACATCCTGCCCAGCGCCAGCGGCGATGCGGTGAAG
>JBBQIH010000036.1:0-12214 GCA_038324725.1 Cyanobacteriota bacterium
TGGTGGCCGATGGCGGCATCGTCACCGGCGGGGACATCTGCAAATGCCTGGCCTGCGGCGCCGATGCGGTGATGATCGGCTCCCCGATCGCCCGGGCCTCCGAAGCGCCTGGCCGCGGCTTCCACTGGGGCATGGCCACCCCCAGTCCCGTGCTGCCCCGCGGCACCCGCATCAAAGTGGGCACCACCGGCAGCCTCGAAAAGATCCTGCGCGGCCCTGCCGGCCTCGATGACGGCACCCAGAACCTGCTGGGCTGCATCCGCACCTCCATGGGCACCCTGGGGGCCCGCACCCTCAAGGAGATGCGCCAGGTGGAGGTGGTGGTGGCGCCGTCCCTGCTGACCGAAGGCAAGGTGTACCAGAAGGCCCAACAGCTGGGCATGGGCAAGTAGCACGGGCGCAGTCCACCCGGACTTGGCAGGGTCGTCGCAGAGCTGGACAACACTGCCTCAAGGCGGGATGGAGGCTAACCTCTTGGTGTGGGGGCTCCGGCTCGCACACTCCTCACACCCCCCGGCCCGGCGTGTCCGGGCTTTTTGTATTACCCCGCCGTTCGACCCGCAGCCCTGCTCCCTGGAGCCTGTGGTTCCGCTACGGCCTGCAACGCTGACTCCTTCCCAGGGGAGAGCGGCCGAACCCGGTTGCTAGATTCATTTCATCCCGAGTCTGCAAGGAATGTCCAGCGCCGCTGCCGTCACCGACGCCTCCTTCGAGCAAGACGTGCTCAAGAGTGATGTGCCCGTGCTGGTTGATTTCTGGGCACCCTGGTGTGGTCCCTGCCGCATGGTGGCGCCGATCGTCGATGAGATCGCCAAGGAATACGAAGGCAAGATCCGCGTCTACAAGCTCAACACCGACGAGAACCCCAACGTCGCCAGCCAGTACGGCATCCGCAGCATTCCCACGCTGATGCTGTTCAAGGGCGGCCAGAAGGTTGACACCGTCGTCGGTGCCGTTCCCAAGAACACTCTGTCCGGCACCATCTCCAAATACCTCTGACTCCATTCCGCTGACGCCGCCCCTCTCCCCGAACCCAGTGCCGGCGGCGGGCAGAAGCCCTCTCCAGGCCCTCGCCGACGAGCTCCACGGGCACCCCCAACGTCGCCAGATCGAGCGGGCGGTGGTGTCCCTGCTCCAGGTGGCCCGTCAGGAGAAAGAAGAGGAGGAATGGCGGCTGATCGCCGGCTGTCTGGCCGACATCAGCGAAGCTCTGGAGGTCTTCCGTCCGCGCCGCAGCGCCCGCAAGATCAGCGTCTTCGGCTCGGCCCGCACCCGCCGCAGCGATCCCTGCTACCTCCTGGCCGAAGCCGTGGCACGGCAGGCGGTGGAAGCCGGTTTTGAGGTGATGACCGGAGCGGGGGCGGGCGTCATGGAGGGCGCCAACAGCGGCGCCGGTTGTGAGCACAGCATCGGCCTCAACGTGGACCTGCCCTTCGAGCAGCATCCCAACCCCTACGTGAGCGCCTGCGAGGACCGCCTCCTCTACTTCCGCTATTTCTTCACCCGCAAGCTGTTCTTCCTGATGGAGAGCGATGCCCTCGTCGTGATGCCGGGGGGATTCGGCACCCTGGATGAACTGTTCGAGTGCCTCACCCTCATCCAGACGGGTCGCACGTCACCGATCCCCCTGGTGCTGCTCTGCCCTCCCGGCGACGATTTCTGGAAGGTCTGGAAGCGGAATGTGCACCAGGAACTCGCCACCCGGGAACTGATCTCCCCGGAGGATGTGGATCTGATGGTGGAAGCCTCCAGCGCCGAGGAGGCGGTGGCCCAGATCTGCCGCTTCTACCGGGTGTTCCACAGCGCCCAGCTGGGGCAGGACCGCATCGAGCTGCTGCTCAACGCCGAGGTGCCGCGTGCCCTGCTGCCGGAGCTCAACCGCAGCTTCGCCGACCTGCTGGACCAGGGCGCGATCCAGAGCGGCGAGGGCGTTGACGACAACGGCCTGCTGCGCCCCTGCCTGCAGCTGCGCTTCGACAAACGCCGCGTCGGCCGTCTCTACCAATTCATCGACCACCTCAACGGCCTCGATCTGCCTGCCTCATCGGCCCTGGAGCATCCTGCTGAGCGGGTCCCCACCGGCAGCCAGCCATGAGCCGCATCGGCCTGATCGACTACGGCATGGGCAACCTGCACTCGGTGCAACGCACCTTTGCCCGGCTCGGCGCCGAGCTGGTCTGCGTGCACGGCCCGGCCGACCTGGAACTCTGTGACGCTTTGGTGCTGCCGGGGGTGGGGGCCTTCGATCCAGCCATGGAGCGGCTGCGCGCGGCGGGGCTGGAGCTGGCCCTGCGGCGCTCCTGCGCCAGCGGACGGCCCCTGCTGGGGATCTGCCTGGGGCTGCAGTTGCTGTTTGAAGCCAGCGAGGAGGGCCAGGCCAAAGGGCTGGGGGTGCTGGCCGGCCGGGTCACAACCCTGCCGCGGGTGGCGGGCCATCCCCTGCCCCACATGGGCTGGGCTCCCCTGATCCCGGCCACCGCCAGCCCGCTGCTGGACGCCGGCACCCCGGAGGCCTGGGTCTACTTCGTGCACTCCTTCGCCGCCGCGCCCGCCTTGCCGGAAGCCACCACAGCCCTGGTTGATTACGCCGGCACCCTGGTCACCGCGGCGGTCTGGCACGGCAGCATCGCCGCCTGCCAGTTCCACCCGGAGAAGTCAGGGCCGGTGGGGGAAGCGATGCTGCGCCGCTGGCTCGACTGGGTGGCGTCCCTGTGACCCTGCGGGTGAGCGGGGGGCGCCGCCTGCAGAGCCCCCCCGGCAGCACCGCCCGACCCACATCAGCCCGGGTGCGGCTGGCGGTGATGAATCTGCTGGCCGCCGAGATCCCTGGCCGCCGCTGGCTGGATCTGTGCTGCGGCAGCGGCGTGGTGGCCTGTGAGGCCCTGCAGCGAGGCGCCTCGCAGGTGGTGGCGGTGGAACGGGATCGCCGCATCGCCGCCGTGGCCAGAAGCAACCTGGACGCGACCCTGGGCGGACGGGCGGTCCCGGAAGGGATGGAGGCCCAGCACGTGCAGGTGGTGCAGGCGGAAGTGTTGCGCTGGCTGGCGACCCGGCAGGGCACGACTGCGCCCATCAGGTTCGATCTGATTTATGTGGATCCGCCCTACGCGGCCGGACTGCACGGACCGATCGCTGCAGCGGTTCGATCGGGACGCTGGCTGGCGCCGGGCGGGACCCTGCTGTGGGAATGCGCCTCGGACGGGGTTCCGCCCGATCCCCCGGGTTGGCAACGGCGGGACTGTCGCCGCTACGGCAGCACTACGCTGGTTTTACTCCATGAAGATCCTGCCCAAGGCGGAACCCACCACCCGGAGGGATCCCCACCTTGACCTTCTGCTCCGTTGCCCAGCCCGTGGTCAAAGCCCCTGGCTCAGCTCCCCTCCTCAGCCCCCGAGGGCACTACCGCGGCGGTACTGATTCCAGGCCGCCACGAACAGCCCCACCAGAGTGACGGGAACCAGTCCAAGCACGATGCCGCAGAGAAGGGGTTCGATCATGGAGGGGTGGAAGCTTCAGGCGATGCACAATTCTTCCACGACTCCCCCCGGCCACGCGAGACCCACCGCAGCACTGTGATCAGCCCGTCCCCCACCCCCCCCGCCACCGTGACGCCCGCCACCATCAGCGAGGCCAACCAGCCCCCCGCCCAGCGCCGCAGCCTCGCGGCAGCCCTGGCGACCCTGGCCGCGGTGGCCTGCATCCTGCTGGTGGTGGTGGTGGTGCTGCCGGCGGCCCGCAGTGATCCCTACACCCGCCAGACCCTGGATCTCACCGGCTCGGCCACGGACGGTGGCCGCCTGTTCCGGCTCAACTGCGCCGGCTGCCATGGCCTGGCGGCCCAGGGCCTGGTGGGCCCGAATCTGCATGGTGTTGACCGACGCAAGAACGATCGCCAGCTGATCCAGCAAGTGGTCAGCGGCCGGACCCCACCAATGCCGAGCTTCCAGCCGGAACCCCAGGCCATGGCTGATCTTCTGGCGTTTCTGCACTCGCTGCCTTGAGCCTCCAGCTGGTCCTGGTCGAACCCGCAGGCCCCCTCAACGTGGGCAGCGTGGCCAGGCTCTGCCGCACCTATGGCATTGAGGATCTGCGGCTGGTCGCCCCCCGCTGCGATCCCTTGGGCGACGAGTCCCGACTGATGGCCGTGAAGGGGTTGCCCCTGCTGCAGCAGGCACGCCTGTTCCCCACCCTGGCCGCCGCCCTGGCTGACTGCGGGCGGGTGGTGGCCACCAGCGGCCGTCCGGAGGGTGAGCCCCTGCCGCTCGAGGACCCCGATGACGCCCTGACCTGGCTGCTGGCCGGCGACCAGGCCCTGTCGTCGGCGCTGGTGTTCGGCCGGGAGGACCGGGGTCTGAGCAACGACGAGTTGCTGCAGGCTGGCCGGCTGCTGCAGATTCCGACCCCCACGCCCCACGGCTCCCTCAACCTCTCCCACGCGGTGGCCGTGGTGCTGCACGACCTGCACCGACTGGTCAGGCACGCCCCGGCTCCGGCGATGGCCGCCAGCCCCCCGGCCTCCTGCGCCCGGGGGGTGCTCGAAGCCATGCTCAGCGACGCCCAGGAGCTGCTGCTGGAGGTCGGATTCCTGCTGCCCCACACGGCCCATGCCCGGATGGCCAAACTGCGGGCCCTGCTGCAGCGCGGCCAGGTCAGTGGCCCGGAGGTGGCCCTGCTGCGGGGCCTGGTGTGCCAGTTGCGCTGGGCGAGTCGTCGCCCTTTCCCTTCGTCCCAGGACCACTAGCGTCGAGCCATTGCCCCAGGGTCCTGATTCCGTGAGTGCCGGCCGTCCATCCCGTCCCCCCAGCAACCCCTGGCTTCGCCCCGTGGGGCTGGTGCTGCGACTGATCGTGCTGGGGGTGGGTCTGGGCGTGATCGTGGGCACGGCCCTCAAGCTGCTGGAGCCCCGCCTTGTCCAGGGGGCGATCGGCACACCAGCGCCGGACACCCCGGTGGTGAAGAAACCGGGCACCGGAGCGATGGCCCTGGGACGGTTTGAGCCACGCCAGGAGCTCGTCGGTCTCAGCCAGCAGTGGACCCGGATGGCCGCCGCGCAGAAGGATCTGACCGCCAGCGCCTTCCTGCTGGTGCTCGACGACGGCCGTTTCGCCCAGTTGCAACCTGACCTGCCCCTATCGGCGGCCAGCTCCATCAAGGTGCCGATCCTGCTGGCGGGCCTGGAGGATCTCGATCACGGCAAGCTGCGCTGGAACGAACCCATGCCCCTCACCAAGGAGGTGGTGGGCGGTGGGGCCGGCTGGATGGCCAACAAGCCGCTGGGCACACGCTTCCCCTTCTTCGAAGCCGCCACGGAGATGATCCGGGTGAGTGATAACACCGCCACCAACCTGCTGATCCGCCGCCTGGGCGGCAAGACCACCCTCAACGGACGTTTCCGCGACCTCGGCCTGACGGCCACGGTGGTGAACAACTGGCTGCCGGATCTCGAAGGCACCAACACCACCAGCTCCCGCGACCTGGCCCGCTCCATTGCGCTGGTGGACACCGGTGACAAGCTCACCCCCCGGGCCCGGGATCTGTTCCGGGAAATCATGGCCACATCTCGCACCAACACCCTGATCCCCCTTGGCCTGCTGATGGGGATGGGCAAGGACTCCTCCGATCCCGACAGCGAGCTGCTGCCCAAGGGCATCACCGTCTACAACAAGACGGGCGACATCGGCATTGCCTACTCCGACGCCGCCCTGATCCAGCTGCCCAACGGCCAGAGGGCCGTGCTGGGCCTGATGGTGAAGGGCCCCTTCAACGACCCCCGCTCCGCCGAACTGATCCGGTCGATGGCCGGCGCCGTCACCAAAACCCTCGTCAAAGGCCCATGAAAGCCGTCGCTCCTGCCCTGCTGCTGCCCTGGCTGTCCGTCCTGGCCGGCCCCCTGCTCGCCCAGCCGCAGCCCTCTGCCGCCCCGCCGCCCCCGGTGCTCCGGCCGGGCACCGTGGCGCCCCTGCCCGGTCAGCTGGACGCCGTGCCGATGCTGAATGACAACAACCCCGAGGTGATCAAGGGGCCCGGCATCCTGCTCTCCACCTTTGATGGCCAGCGTGGCTATGCCGGTCGCCCCCTGGGTGATCCCTCAGCGCACCTGAACACCGCGGTCAGCGGCCCCTTTGAGCTGTTCAGTCATCACATCTATGCGGGCAGCCCGGAAAGCCTCGATTCCACCCTCTGGCTGGCGGTGGTGGCGGCGCCACGGGGCAACGCCCCGGTGAAGCTACGGACCGTGGCGGGGTCCACCGCCCTGTCCCAGTCGGTGAGCGCCGACCAGCCGTCGGCCCCCTTCCTGCCGCTACCAGCCATGATGGAGCAAGGCAGCACGCCGATCTGGGCTGGCCCCGGCAGTCGGGTGGCCACCGAACTGCTGGCACGGCAGCGCAGCCCCCTGGTGCCGGAGGGCTGGACCTTGCCGCCGGGACAGCTGAGCACCCTGATGGTGCTGCCGCTGCCCGTGCGTGGCCTCGATCCGTTGCTCAACGGCCTCAACCTGCAGCTGCGCCTCAACAGCGACGGCCCGGTGGACGTGGCCACCCTGGCGGCCTTCGGCCCCGTGGACCGGCCGCCGGACGCCGCCGTCTGGCAGAAGCTGCTGCAGGGTGGTCTCAGCCCGAAGGAGCACACTCCCAGCCCCAGGGGGGCCAGCGGCCCGATGATCTACTCCCGCGTCAGCGGGGTGCAGGTGGGCAGCGCCTGGCAGGGACGGATCACCGATCCAGGCCGTCCGACCCTGTCGGTGAGCCGGGCGCCGATCTCCTGGCCGATCAGTTCCCTGGAGCGGGGCACCCTGGGCACCGGCCAGGTTCAGACGGCCCCCCTGCGCTCCTTCTATCCAGGCACCGCCTGGGCCGCCCACGGCAACTATGGCGTCGCCTACGACCTCAGCCTGCCGCTGCGCAACGACACGGGCAAACCGGCGCGGCTCGCCGTGGCCCTGGAATCTCCGCTCAAGACCGACCAGCCCCTGGGCGGCCTGCGTTTCAACACCACCCCGGCGCGGGCGGTGATGTTCCGGGGAACCGTGGAGGTCAGCGGCCTCGACAATGCCGCCGGCGGCCCCGGCGGGCGACGGAGTTTCCACCTCGTGCTGCGGGCCGGTCAGGAGGGGCCCACCCTCGGCACCGTCAGCCTGCGCCCCGGCCAGGAACGGCAACTGCGGGTGCGGCTGATCTACCCGGCCGACGCCACCCCGCCCCAGGTGCTGTCGCTGATCCCCGTGCCCACGGCGGTGGCCCCAGGGGAGGCTGTGAAACAATCCGGGGCTCCGCCCGCAAGCCGTCCGTGACGCCAACCAGGAAGCGCAGGGTCTTCCCCTTCACCGCCATCGTGGGCCAGGAGGAGATGAAGCTGGCACTGCTGCTCAACGTGATCGATCCCCGCATCGGCGGGGTGATGATCATGGGCGACCGGGGCACGGGCAAATCCACCACCATCCGGGCGCTGGCCGACCTGCTGCCGGAGATCGACGTGGTGGCGGGCGATCCCTACAACAGCTCCCCGAGCGACCCCGACCTGCAGAGCAGCGAGGTGCGCCAGCGGGCCGAGCGGGGCGAGCAGCTGCCGGTGGAGGCCCGCCAGGTGCCGATGGTCGACCTGCCGCTGGGGGCCACCGAAGACCGGCTCTGCGGCACGATCGACATCGAGAAGGCGCTCAGCGAAGGGGTGCGGGCCTTCGAGCCGGGGCTGCTGGCCAAGGCCAACCGCGGCCTGCTGTACGTGGATGAGGTGAACCTGCTCGACGACCACCTGGTGGACGTGCTGCTGGATTCGGCCGCCTCGGGCTGGAACACGGTGGAGCGGGAGGGTGTGTCGGTGCGGCACCCGGCCCGCTTCGTGCTGATCGGCTCCGGCAACCCGGAGGAGGGGGAGCTGCGGCCCCAACTGCTCGACCGCTTCGGCATGAGCGTGGAGGTACGCACCGTGCGCGATCCCGAGCTGCGGGTGCAGGTGGTGGACCAGCGCACCAGCTTCGATGCCGATCCCGACAGCTTCAGCGACCGCCTGCAGAGCACTCAGGAGGCCCTGCAGGCCCGGGTGGTGGAGGCCCAGGAGCGGCTGCCCCAGGTGGCCATCGACGACGAGCTGCGTATCCGCATCTCGGCGGTCTGCGGCGAACTGGATGTGGACGGGCTGCGGGGCGACATCGTCACCAACCGGGCCGCCCGGGCCTTGGCGGCCTTCGAGGGCCACCTGGAGGTGAGCGACGACGATGTGGCCCGTGTTGTGGCCTGCTGCCTGCGCCACCGCCTGCGCAAGGACCCCCTCGAGCAGATCGACTCCGGCGATCGGGTGGTGAAGATGTTCTGCAAGGTGTTCGACCACACCGGCAGCGATCCCTCCGCCTTCCAGCTGGCCCTGGCGGGGTGAGGGGCGAGGCGTGAGGATCCTTGGCATCGATCCCGGCCTCGCCCGCGTCGGCTACGGGGTGATCGATGTGGAGGGCCGCTCCGCCACCGGCGGCGGCCACCAGCGGCTGCTCGACTGCGGCATGATCCGCACCGAACCCGGCCGCAGCGACGGCGACCGCATGGTGGAGATCGCCCGCGATCTGCGCGTGATCGTGCGCCGCTGGCGGCCCCAGCTGGCGGCGGTGGAGAAGTTCTTCTTCTACCGCTCCAGCACCACAATTTCTGTGGTGCAGGCCCGCGGGGTGGTGATGATGACCCTGGCCCGGTTCGCCATCCCGGTGGTGGAGTACCCACCGATGCAGATCAAACTGGCCCTGGCGGGATCAGGCCACGCCGAGAAGGACGAGGTGCTGGCGGCGGTGATGCGGGAGCTGGATCTGGAGCACCCCCCCCGCCCCGACGACGCCGCCGACGCCCTGGCGGTGGCGTTGACGGGGTGGTTCCAGCGCTGAGGTTGGGGTCCATGGGCGATCCTGAGGCTGAGCCACCGGGCCAGAGATGGAGAGCAGCGAGAAAGGCCAGCTGCGGCGGCAGTACCGCCAGCTGCGGCGGCAGAGCCTGCCCGGGGCAGCCGCCGGCCTCGCCGCGGCAGCTCGCCGGGACCTCCGCGATCTGGTACCACACGGCCAGCATCTCGGCCTGTATTGCCCCCTGGCCCACGAACCCGATCTGAGCAGCCTGGCGGAGCTGCCGTCCTGGCAGCTGGCCCTGCCCGCCGTGCGCCCCGATGCGGGACTGGTCTATCTCCCGTGGCAACCGGGACAGACCCTTGGCCCCGACGCTTGCGGCATTGCCGCACCCGTGGAGGGGAGCCCCCTGGACCCGGAGGCGCTGGCCCTGTTGCTGGTGCCCGCGCTGGCGGTGTCCCCAGCCGGGCTGCGGCTCGGATCGGGTGGAGGCTGGTACGACCGGCTGCGGGCTGATCCCCGCTGGCGGGCGGTGCCGGCCGTGGCCGTGCTGCCGGCAGCTTGTGTCGCCGCCTCGCTCCCGCGAGACTCCTGGGACGTTCCCTTCGCTGGCTGGCTCGATGAGCATGGCCTCCACTGGGTCAAGGCCGGGGCCGACAATATTGCAAGCGGTTAACGAACACCCAGCTACAGAGCGATCCAGCCGCCGATTTGCCAGGATCCGCTCAGCCATTCCTTTCGCTGTTGGACCTGACCTCCAGGGGTTTCCGCTCCATGCCCTTTCCCGGACGGAACAACGACAGCCACGCCCTCACCGCAGCCGAGCGGGTGCTGGCAGCCGAACTTCACGACCGCAGCACCGACATCAACGCCCTCTCGATGATGGTCAGTTCCATGGCCAGGATGGTGCAGGCGGGGAAAACACGGGATAGTCGCTGGAAAGCTTCCTGAAGCCACCATGGCCCACCGCGTCGTTCTCCTGGCCCTGCTAGGCGGGACAGGCCTCCTGGCCCCATTGCCTCTGAGCGCCCACGGCATCCAGAGCACACTCGACTACCTCCCCTCTTCCGGCACCTCCAGCAGGGTGGGAAGGATGGAACTGCAGAGCAGCTTCTCCACCGGAGATCCTGCAAGGGATGCGGTGGTGCGGTTGCTGCCAGCCGATGGAGGCGCGGCCATTGAACTGGGTCACACAGGCGCTGACGGTCGCCTCAGTTTCGACCTGCCGTCCGCTGCCCGCAACGGCTGGGAGATTCAGGTGGATGCGGGGCCCGGTCACCGCGATTATCTGGAGCCAACCGATGCCGTCAACGTCCCTGCCGCCGGCCAGGCCCATGCACCGGTGCAGCCTCAGTTCTGGCCCGGCAAACTCACAGGGACGTTGACGGCCTTCGTGCTGATCGGTGGCATTGGCCTCGCGACGCGCCTGCGCCGACGATTCTGAGTCGTTAAAATCAATTGATGACCCATGGCAGCCCGGCCCTCGATCATCTCGTGGATCGCCTGAGCAGCACCCAGGATCCTAGACGTCGTTACGAGTTCGTCCTCTGGCTGGCCAAAAAGCTCCCCGCCCTGTCCGACGAGTTCCGGCTGGATGCGTTCAAGGTCAAAGGGTGCGTCTCCCAGGTGTACGTGGTTGGGCAATTGGATAACGGCAAACTTCACTGGCAGGGGGACTCCGACGCCCAGATCACCAAGGGACTGCTGGCCCTGCTGATCGAAGGGATGGAGGATCTGACCCCGGAGCAGGTGACAGCGATGGATCCCTCCTTTCTGGCCGCTACGGGCCTGCAGGCGAGTCTCACCCCTTCCCGGGCCAACGGTTTCCTGAACATCTTCCGCACGATGCAGGCTCAGGCGAGCCGGCTGGCGGCCTTGAGCCCGGCCGCCGAATCCCAGCCCTGAAGAGGATCAATTCCGGTTTCCGTTGATCATCGGGTTGGGCTCTACCGGTGACCGAAGGTGCTGGCCAGCCGAGCATGAGGAGATGCGCGCACTCCTTGACGCTGGCTGAGCAGCCTGCGGCACAACAAAAAAGGCCCTGCTCGTTGGAGCAGGGCCTTGAATGGACGAGAACGGATCCAGCCCAGAAGGAGGGGATCTCAGGAAGCAGCGGCAGACCTGACGCGCTTGCGCAGACGGCGGGAGAAGCCGAAGGCGACACCGGCGCCGAGGATGGGCAGGGGACCAGGAACGGTGTCCACATCCCGCTCGACATTGATCTGGGCAGAATAGGAACCACCTGCAGGGGACATGGTGTCATTGAACGTGAAGGCCCCTTCCGTCACCGTCACAGGTGCGCCGGGCAGACCGAGCACGAAGGAAGTGAGCTCAGGAGCGAAGTTCTGGGTGACTTCCACCTGAACAGCCGTGCCACCCTGGGTCACAAGGAATTGAACCCCACCAAAGATCCCCACCGAGACTCCATTGGAGAAGGTGAAGGCCGTGTCGTTATTCAGGGTGTAGAGGGCCTGGAAGGGGTTGAGGGCAGCGAACCAGGAGAAAGTACCGGTTGCGGGTGCGACGCCGACGGCAACTGAAGGTGGCGCGGGAGCAAAGGGCGGAACAAACAGGCCACCAGCGCCAGACACCAGAGCTACTGGATTGAGGCCCGTATTGAAGAGAACACTGAAAGTGTCAGTGGGATCAGCGATGTTGACCTGGCTGGCAAAGTCGCCGGTGCCATCGGCGAACTCCAGGTTGCCGATCTGAAGGGCCTGGGCGGAGGGAGCTCCGAAGGTCAGAGCGCCGGTGATGGCCGCCACAGGGACGAGGAACTTGAGAGGTCCGCTCTTTCTAAGGAGCGATTGGAGAGTAGGTGCCATGGGAGAGGTCACGGTGCACGAAGCTTTCGCATAGTACAGCATGAAAAGGGACTTAAGCAATCCGGTGGAGGCCTGTCGGAAATCCGCAACGCGCCCTGGCCTCCAGCCGGGGGCGAGGTGGGGCGAATCGCCCGTGGCCACAGGGGTCTATGGCACCGCAGATCAGGGCGAAACCGGACAGGCAAAGACGGGCATCAAGGCGTCCATCCGCTCCTGAAGGTCGCCTGGCGTCCCTCGCCCCGGCCTGAACGGGCCGTGGCGCCCTCGCGGGAGTGATCGGCGGCGCCGGCGGCGGACCTGTTCGCATCAGCGCAGATTCACCCGAAAAAACATCATTGCCGGCAGCTTTTTCAGCCTCGCTTACCACCAATGATCAGGCAGTCATCATACAAAACCATATTCCAAGGGGTAAGATCATGCTGTGGTCAAATAGTGGCTCCACCAACATCTTGCAAACTTTTCAGCCATCTTTCCGACCGCATCCCTGAATTCATCAGTATTCAGCTCGCTGGTGCTGGCTATCTCTTCCAGAACATGCTCTCGCTTCACATCACCCCTTCGACAGCCC
>JBBQIH010000037.1:0-12170 GCA_038324725.1 Cyanobacteriota bacterium
AAACCGGCGCGGGCTCGTTCCAGGCTGGGTTCCTCACCATCCGTGCCTGTTGACCTGCATGCATCGCGCTTCTGTTATGCATCACAGTCAGGAGACCCGGGCATGGTAGGCGCCTCTGGCGGCTACGAACTGTGCCCGTCCATCTGAAGCGGGGTGTTTCTCCGCCGCCCAGGTTTCCGGCAGTCGCCGGGGGTGTCGCTGAAATCCCCTGCCCTGCAAGCCTTGAAGGGTGTCCTCTCCGGTGGCTGGTGCGCATCACGGTTCCGGTGATGCACGCTGTCTATTCCTGATGGCGGGTCGGTGCAGCTCTCGGGTGCACCGTCCAGTTCACAGCAGGTCGGCGGGACTGCGCACCCCACAGGGGCCCCGGATGAGCACATGCGTGTAGATCATCGTGGTGCGCACATCGTTGTGGCCAAGCAGCTCCTGAATGGTGCGGATGTCGGTGCCTCTCTCCAGCAGGTGAGTGGCGAACGAATGGCGGAAGGTGTGGCAGCTCACCCGTTTGGGGATCCCCGTGGCCTGCACCGCCTTGCGCACCTCCTTCTGCACGATCGAGGCATCGAGATGGTGCCGTCCTTCCTGGCCATGGTCTGGATCCCGCCACCGGCGGCTCTGGGGGAACACCCATTGCCAGCCCCATTCTCTTGCCGCCCTTGGATACTTGCGCTCCAGGGCATGGGGGAGGAGCACCTTCCCCCAGCCGGCGGCGAGGTCACCGGCATGCACCCTTCGCACTCTCTCCAGGTGTTCCCCAAGGGGCGCTATCAGGCGCTCCGGCATCAGCGTTGGGCGGTCCTTGTCGCCCTTGCCGCTGCGCACCGTGACCTGTCGATGGCCAAAGTCGAGATCCTGCACCCGCAGCCGCAGCGCTTCCATCAGCCGTAGCCCGCTGCCGTACAGCAGCGCCGCCACCAGGCCCGTGGTGCCCTCGAGCTGGCCCAGCACCTGCTGCACCTCTGCCGGTGTCATCACCACCGGCAGCCGCCGCCGCACCCGGGCGCGCACCACCCCGCTCAGGTCGCCCGGATCCGTCCCCAGCACGTGGCGATAGAGGAACAGCAGTGCCGATAACGCCTGGGTCTGGCTGGAGGCGCTCACTCCCTCCACCACTGCCAGGTGGGTGAGGAAGGCATTGATCTCGTCCTGTCCCATCTCCCGGGGAGGCCGCAGACCATGGAAGCGCAGGTACCGCCGCACCCACTGCTCGTAGGTCCCGGCCGTACGACGGGCGTAGTGGCGCACGGCCAGTTCCTCCCGCAGCCGCTCCAGCAGGCGTGGTGGGTGTCGTTGGCTTGGTGGAGGCTGGATGGCTCTCAGGCGGACCCTTGGGGCAGCATTCCCAGACCCGGTCAGTGCCCCCCATGGCTGATGCCACCACGCCCGCAGCCCCCGCCCTGGCGATCGAGCCCCTGTTCCCTATGGCCCTGGGCCGGGTGCAGCTGGCGCCCGATCCCCTCGACACCGCCCTGCTGCTGCAGCGGGTGCTGGCTCTGCGCGGCGCGGACCCCGGTGAGGGGGAGGAGGACGTGGCCTGGACCGGGGATGTCCATGGCGCCGGGGGGCTCCACCACGATCCGCTGTTCGCTCCCCTGATCGCCACCCTGGCCGGCCATGCCTGGGCCTACCTGGAGGCGCTGGGCTTCGACCGCAGGCGCCTGGCGTTGCATGTGCAGCGCAGCTGGCCGGTGATCAGCGAGGCCGGCCAGCAGGTGGGCCGCCACCACCACCCCAACGCCCACCTCAGCGCCATCTATTACTTCAACGGCGACGGCAGCGGCCGCAGCGGCTGCCTGCGCCTGTTTGCTCCGCGGCCGGTGAACGAGCTGGTGCCGGGCCTGGCGTTGGGCCAGGCCGGACCGATCCGCCCCGGAGCGGCCCTCAACCGGCCTTGGCACGACGTGGCGCCCCGGGCCGGCCTGCTGCTGCTGTTTCCCTCCAGCGTCGACCATGCCGTGCTGCCCAACGGGGATCCCGACGACACCCGCTTCTCGCTGAGCATCGACTTCGTGCTGACCGCCCCTGCGGGCGCGGCCGCGCCAGGGGAGTACCTCGCTCCCCACCCCGGCCAATGGCTGGCGATCGGGGAGGATGGGGCCTCGACAGGCGGTTGACCCGCCCCCAGCACCACCCGTCTGCGCGCCCTTCTCCCCGTGTCCGAGACCGCCACCTTCCAGATCACCGCCAGCCTCGACGGCGAGACCCATGTCTTCCCCTGCCGCAGCGATCAGACGGTGCTGAGCGCCGCCGAGGCCGCCGGGGTGCCCCTGCCCAGCTCCTGCTGCTCGGGGGTTTGCACCACCTGCGCCGCACTGCTGCGTAGCGGTGAGGTGTACCAGCCCGATGCCATGGGTGTGAAGGCCGAACTCCAGACCAGGGGCTACGCGCTGCTCTGCGTCTCCTACCCCCTCTCCGACCTCGACCTGCTGGCCGGCCAGGAGGACACCCTCTACGAGGCCCAGTTCGGTCAGTTCCAGAAGTGAGCGCCCTGGTGCCCCTGGAGCTGTGGCTCCGGGCCTCTCCCGGCCCCCTTCTGCCCCAGCTGCGTCAGGCGCTGGCGCGGGAAGCCCGCCGCCTGGCCGGTACGGGCGCTGAGCCCCTGCGCTGGGCGATCACGGCGGTGGATCCCCAGCGCGGCCTACGGCTCGAGGGGATCGTGGTGGGGCCAGCTCCGACTCCCGGCCCTTGAGCGCAGCGGCCCCGCCCCTGCCCACCCTGCTGGTGATCCCCACCGGGGTGGGCTGTGCCGTGGGGGGCTTCGCCGGCGACGGGCTGCCGGCGGCCCGGCTGCTGGCGGCGGCCAGCGGTTGCCTGATCACCCACCCCAACGTGATGAATGCCGCCACCCTCTACTGGAGTGACCGGCGCCTCCATTACGTGGAGGGCTGGAGCCTCGACCGCTTCGCCGCCGGCGTTCTGGCCCTGGCGCCGGTGCCTTCCCAGCGGGTGGGCGTGCTGCTGGATGCGGGCATCGAAGCGGAGCTGTTGCTGCGCCATCGCCAGGTGATCGACGCCTGCCGCGCCAGCCTGGGGTTGACGATCGGCCCGGTGCTGAGCAGCGAGGTGCCCCTGGAGGTGAGCCTCTCGATCGGTCCCAGCGGCAGCAGCTGGGGCACCCTGGGCCGCCCCGAAGCCCTGCTGCGGGCGGGTGAAGCGCTGCTGGCGGCCGGGGCCACGGCCATCGCCGTGGTGGCCCGCTTCCCCGAGGAGCCGGGCAGCGAGGCCCTGGCGGCCTACCGCCACGGCACAGGCGTTGACGCCCTGGCTGGGGCGGAGGCGGTGATCAGCCACCTGCTGGTGCGCCACCTGGGGGTGCCCTGTGCCCATGCCCCCGCCCTGGCGCCGCTGCCGCCCGATCCGGGGCTGGATCCTCGGGCGGCCGCCGAGGAGCTGGGCCACACCTTCCTGCCCTGCGTGCTGGTGGGCCTGAGCCGGGCCCCCTCGCTGCGGCCCGAACCGGCCAGCGGCAACGGGTTGCTGCATGGTGCCGATCTCGGCGCCGTGGTGGCGCCGGCCGGGGCCCTGGGGGGCGAGGCGGTGCTGGCCTGCGCCGAGCGGGGCGTGCCCGTGATCGCGGTGGAGGGCAATCCCTGCTTGCTGCAGGTCAGCGGTGATGCCCTGGGGCTGGAGGTCATCAAGGCCAGCACCTACGCGGAGGCGGCCGGACTGGTGCTGGCCCTGCGCGAGGGCCTGGATCCGTTGGCGTTGCGGCGGCCGCTGGCCTGAAGGCCTCAGGGCTCGCCGAGGAAATCCCGCTTGCCGAGTTCCACGCCGTTGTGGCGCAGGATGGCGTAGGCGGTGGTGACATGGAAATAGACGTTGGGCAGCACGAAGAACAGCAGGAAGCTCTGGCCGCTGAAGCGGAGGGTTTCGCCCCGGATCGCCAGTTCGATCGCCTTGGTTTCGGTGCCGTCGATCTGCTCGGGCGAGAAGGCCGAGAGGCTGGCGAGGGTCGTCTCGAGGCGGCCGATCAGGTCGGTGAAGCTGGCCTCGTCGTCCGCCATCGCCGTGCTCTCCACCCCGGCCAGCCGGGCCAGGCCGCGGCGGGCGATGTCGGTGGCGATCTGCACCTGGCGCACCAGGGGGAACATGTCGGGGTAGAGGCGGGCCTGCAGCAGCACCGCCGGATCGAGGCTCCGGGCTTCGGCGTGGGCGGCCGCCTTGGCCAGGATCGCCGCCAGGTTGGTCAGACTGCGGGCCAGGGCCGGAACGGCCGCCTGGTACATCGAGAGGGACATGGCTGGGGCGGGGCCGGGGGCAGGCGGGTCGGACTGTAGGGCGATCTGATGGCCGGACCCGGGGCTGTGGATGAGCACAAACACTCAGCCGGTTTCCACCCTAAAGCGGAGCGATTACGAGTTAAGCTGGCCCCGATCGCTGCCCCGGGCGGCGCGTCGTCAAGTCGTTCTTCACACTTTCACATGGCTGTCATCGAAAAGGTCCCCAGCGTCGTCTTCAAGACCCGTGTGCGCGATGAGTCCGTCCCCGGCCCCAACCCTTTCCGCTGGCAGGACATCACCACCGACGACATCTTCAAGGGCAAGAAAGTGGTGGTCTTCTCCCTCCCCGGTGCCTTCACCCCCACCTGCTCCTCCAACCACCTGCCCCGTTACGAGGCCCTGTCCGAGGAGTTCAAGGCCCAGGGCGTTGACAGCATCGTCTGCGTGTCCGTCAACGACGCCTTCGTGATGTACCAGTGGGGCAAGCAGGTGGGGGCCGACAAGGTGTTCCTGCTGCCCGATGGCAATGGCGAGTTCACCCGCAAGATGGGGATGCTTGTCGAGAAAGGCAACCTGGGCTTCGGTGAGCGCTCCTGGCGTTATTCGATGCTGGTCAACGACGGCACCATCGAAAAGGCTTTTGTGGAGCCCGGTTTCGATGACAACTGCCCCACCGATCCCTTCGAGGTCTCTGATGCCGACACCATGCTGGCCTACCTGAAGGGCACCGCCTCGGCAGGCGTTTCCGCGCCTGTACGCGACTTCATTGGCTGAGACTCACTTGTAGCCCTGGCTCTGCAGTCCTCGTCTGCCACTCCAGTGGCGATTGCTCCCTGTTCCTTCCAAGGAACAGGGAGTTTTTGTCTTCGGGCACGGGAGAGTCAGGTCAGGGGACGCCATGGAGATCGAAGGCTTGGCCGCCAAGATGGGCGGTTTCCCATCCGTCTGGCTGGTTGGGCTGGGGGAGACAGCTTCGCCCCCTGGTTCTCATAGGCCGCTTTGCTTCTGCAGTGGCTTGTTGCTCCCCACCCGAGGTTGCGGCGACAGTCGGTTGCGGTGCTGGGGCTCGTCAACCTGGTTGGTGGTCTGGAGCGGATCAAGGCGGGCAGGTCGGGGGGAACGTGGAATTCCCTGGACGATTGACCTAACTTGGCTACGCCATCTGGTGGGCGGGAGCGATGGCTGGGTCTTTCACCTGGGTGCCCCAGGGTGTGGCCGCCCTGATCACCCTGGTGGCGGCCTGGTTGCTGTGGCGGCTGGTCAGGCAGGCCCTGCGACTGGCGGTGCAGCGGGCGGAGCTGGACCCCACCGCCAGCAACTTTCTGCTGACGGTCTTGAAGTATGTGATTCTTTCGATTGGAGTGATCACGGCTCTGGGCCGGATTGGTGTCAACACCACTTCCATCCTTACCAGCCTTGGGGTGGCTGGACTGAGCCTGGGCTTCGCCGCTAAGGACGCCCTTTCGAACATGATCTCCGGACTGTTCATTTTCTGGGATCGTCCTTTTGTTCTGGGAGATCTGATCGAAGTGGGTGGCCACTATGGTCGAGTAGATCGGATCACGATGCGTTCCACTCGTGTCGTCACCCCGGATGGGAAGATGCTCGCCGTCCCCAATACGATGGTTGTCAATTCTATCGTTGCCTCCTATACGAACTTTCCCCACATCCGGCTAGACATTCCATTCACCGTCGGCGTGGAGGAGAATCTCGACAGAGTGCGCAGCATTGCCCTTGCCCAATGTTCAAGTGATGGTCTGTTGGTGACGGATCCGCCGGCCCAGGTGGTTGTCACGGCCCTGAATGACTACAACATCGCGATGGAACTGCAGGTGTGGCTCTCTGACGAGCAATTGCACATCCCCGTCCGCCATCGGCTGCGGGAGTGCCTGTTCGAAGCACTGCGCCAGGCGAACGTGGCTATGCCGTTCCAGACGTTTGAGCTGCGAACTGTCCAGGCGCCGTCCTCCGTGGCTCCGCCGTCGTTCTCACCGGACTCCACGCCGGTCATGGGCTGACAACGGCCCTTCGGTGGTCAGGAGCCGTCGCCCCTTCACACCCTTCTGAATTCATCCGGTAGCCTCCTGTCAACGCCGTATCGGCAGAATGGGGACTTCACCGGGATGAAAAGTATTGGTCTGGCTTTGGGAAGCGGCGGTGCGAGAGGCTGGGCTCACATCGGCGTGGTGCGTGCCCTTCAGGAGGCCGACATTCCGATCAATTACATCTCCGGGGCCAGCATCGGTGCCCTGGTGGGTGCGATCTACTGCTCCGGGGAATTGGATGAACTGGAAGACTTCGTCCGGGATCTGAGCTGGCGAGACATGCTCTCCTATTTCGATATGGTGTTTCCCACCAGCGGTCTTCTCGATGGCAACAAGGTCTACGACCTGCTTTCCGAGCACATGCAGGGGATGAAAATCGAGGATTGTGCCATCCCTTTCTGCTGTGTGGCCACCGATCTCATCAAGGGTGAGGAGGTGCACCTGACGTCCGGATCGATGGTGGATGCGGTGCGGGCCAGTATCTCGGTTCCAGGGATCTTCACCCCCTTCTGCCACGGGGAGCTCTTCCTGGGGGATGGCGGCATCGTCAATCCGGTGCCGGTGGATGTGGTGCGGGGGATGGGGGCGGATGTGGTGATCGCCGTGAATCTCAACCGCAACCATGTCACCGGTGGCCTGGCGGAATCGACGAGCCCCACCGGCATGGTTTCCGCTGATTCTTCGAGCATCCCTGACGACGCAGAGGAGTCGGAGGAGGAGCAACCGGCGAGAACCTCCAGTGAATCCTCGCTGCGCCGCAAACAGTCGTTTCTCGACAGCCTCAGCAGCCGCTACCAGAGCCTTCAGGAAACCCTGACCGATAAAGTCGATCAGTGGTTCCCGGCGGAGGATCCAGGCCCCAACATCTTTGATGTGATCGGCACGTCGCTCAATGTGATGGAGCAACAGGTGACCCGCAGCCGTCTGGAAGCCCATGCTCCCGATCTTCTGGTGGAGCCCCAGCTCAACGACTACGCCATCTTTGATTTCCACAAGGCGAACCGGATCATCCGAAAGGGCTACAACGCCATGAAGCAGCAGCTGCCGGCCCTGAGAGAACGTCTCTGATGCCCCTTGCCCTGATCGACAGCCTGCGTGCTGGTCTGGATGGCTGGTTCGCCCGCAACACCTCCCAGCTGGCCGATGATCCCCTGATGCCCCTGCCGGGTGAGCGGATCCATGCGCTGCAGCAGCGGATAGACAGCCTGGAGGTTCCCTTCCTCTGACCACCTTCCTGCAGGGCCAACTGGCAGATGCGGTACAGGCCTGGTGCTCCGACCCCGAGGCGGCCAATGTGCTGATCGTGCTCAGCCGACCGGTCGAGCCGATTGCCCCGTTGATTGAGGCCGTTCTTTCGGGTTGGAACGATCCCGCCATGGCTGGCCATGCCCTGCTGCCCTGCCGCAAGCGTCCGGTGGATCCGGAGGCGGTTCCTCTGATGCTGAAGGCCGTTCTTGAGGGATCCCTGCCCCCGGGTCGATGTGACGACGAGAAGGCGCTGCTGAGTCTGCCGAATCTGGAACAGTGCTTTCTGCGAAGCATCGATGGCTGGGGCGGTATCGACCGCCTGCGGCAGGTGGCCCTCGAGCGTCGCGACCGCTTCTGGCTGCTGGGTTGCAACAGCTGGGCCTGGAAGTTTCTCGACCATGTGAGCCAGATCAGCTCCTATTTCCCCGAAGCCAGGATCCTGCCAGCCGTGGAGGGTGCCGCGCTCAGGGACTGGCTGGCACCGGTGGCCACCGACCTGGCGCCTGCAGGCTCCGCCGGCCAGGAGGCCGATGCGGAGTTGTGGTGCCAGTTGGCGGAGCTTGGCGCCGGTTGCAGCCGCATTGCCGCGGAACTCTGGGTGAGGGGATTGCGGCTTGATCCCGATGGTGGCTCGCAGACGCTGCGACAGGTGCGCCCCTCCCTGCCCGATCTGCCCAGCCTCATCGACGACGACCGTTATCTGCTGCACAGCCTGCTCATCCACGGCACGATGCGCCGGAATCATCTGGCCTTCGGGCTCGGCTTGCCCAGCCATCGGCTTCAGCCCCGTATCCAGTGGTTGCTCGGCGAGGGGCTGATCACCGAATCGGCGGGGGAACTCTCCGTGAGGCCATCGCACTATCCCTGTCTGGTCAAGGAGCTGGCGAGCAACAACTTCTTCACCGGAGATCTCTGATCGATGGGTTATCTTTCCCTCACCCGGCCGCGCTGGCTTCTGTTGCTGATCCTCGCGGCCGTGATTCTGCCTGGGGCTGTCCAAGCTGAAACGACGAAGCAGCGGATTCTCGCTGATGTCACCCTCGGCAAGTCGATCGGTGCCGTCGTTGCCGTGGTGCTGGCCTACGGCAGCATCTTTCTGATCGAACAGCTCACGGCCTGGCTGTCCGAGAAGGTGGCCCGTCGTTACCGGCTGCTGATCAAACAGTCGGTACCTTTCCTTAAGGGCCTGATTCTGATCATCACGGTCTCCTATCTGCTCGATCAATTCCTCAACCTCACCCAGAACAATCTTCTGGCGCTGACAGGAACGCTGGCCGTGGCCCTCGGCTTCGCCTTCAAGGATTACGTCAGTTCCATCATCGCCGGCGTCGTCTCTTTATTCGAGGCGTCGTACAGGGTGGGCGATCGGGTCAGGATCGGCGACCATTACGGTGAAGTCGTGGGCTACGGATTACGCAGCGTTCAGCTGGTCACCCCGGATGACAACAACGTGACCATCCCCCACAACCTCCTGTGGACCGATCCGATCTCCAACGCCAACAGTGGTAATCTCGAGGCTCAGGTGGCCACCGATGTCTTTTTCGACCACAAGGTGGATGCCGACCTGGTGGTGGAGATTCTGTACCAGGCGGCTTACAGCAGCCAATACACCCAGCTGCGCCTGCCGGTTCTGGTGGTGATGGAAGAGCACCTCTGGGGCAGCCAGTTCAAGTTGCGTGCTTACCCCATGGATGCGCGCGATGAGTTTGTCTACCGCACCGATCTGCTGATGCGGGCGAAGCGAGCCTTTGCCCTCCACGGCCTTGCCTATCCAAACCCTTCCCCAGCTCTGTTCCAGCAGGCCAACCAGCGATCTTGCGAAGATCAGCCTTGATCAATCCGTTCTTTTCTGTCCAATTGGACTTTCCCAGGATAACGTGTAACATCGGCTGGGTATTCTTTTTGTGTGGCAGACGCGACTGCTTCCTTCCCGACACAGCCACGCCCTTTTAAAGATGGAGGACGGATTCGATGGGTTTTCAGATTCTTTTTCTCTCCTCCAATTTGAGCTTCGGGAATCTGAATGCGGCAGGTTATCCCCGATGGTGGAGCGAGCCAGTTGGGTGAAGCGAACTCCAGGGCCCAAGGCGGCCCGCAGGGGGCCGATGGCTTCGCAATCGTGGCGGAGACCGCCGGGCTGACTGGTCTGGCCGGCAGCCAGCCCATCCTTGACGCACTGCCGGACCCGGTGGTTCTGCTGCTGCCCCAGCGGGACGCCGATGGCGAGGTCTCCGACTTCATCTACACCTATGCCAATGGACTGGCCTGTGCCTTCCACGACCGTCGGCAGGATCAGATGCTGGGGGCTCGTCTGTTGGATCTGCATCCAGCAGTGCTCGGCAATGGCTTGTTCGATCGCTACGTCCGCGCCATGGAGACGGGGGGAGCGTTCAAGATCGACGCCCTCGACTATCCCTGTGATGGGGCTGTGGGCCCCATCCACCACTACGACATTCACGTGGTTCCCGTTGGCGGCTCCATCTGCTTCCTGTGGCGCGATGTGACCGGCCGTGTGCAGGCGCAGAAGCAGCTGGAGGACGCGGAACGGCGCTACCGCCTGCTGGCGAAGCATGCCTCCGACGTGGTGATTGAAGTGGACGCCGATCACTGCATCGTCTGGGTCTCCGAGTCGATCCAGCCGCTGCTCGGCTGGCAACCGCACACCTTGCTCGGCAAGCCGGCCATCGCGTTTGTGCACCGCGACGACCACGGCCGTGCCGTGCGTGCCGGCCTGGAGCTTGAGGCGCGGGGCCCCTACGAGGGGGAACTGCGCATTCATTGCGCCGACGACAGCTGGCGCTGGATGGGTGTCGCCGCCCACGCGCTTGCGAGTGAGCACGGCAGGGCCTGGGTGCTCTCCTTCCGCGACATCCACGATGAAGTGAGAATTCGCAGCGAGCTGGACCACACCATTCAGCACGACCTCGTCACCGGCCTGGCGGCACGGAATCTCACCCTGGCCCGGATCCGTCGCGCCCTCGAAATCCTTCCCGGCACGGGCGCAACCCTGGCGGTGCTGAGCATCGGCGTGGACAGTCTCACCGAGGTCAACGATGCGCTCACCCATGCTGGGGGCGACGCCTTGATCGCCTTTCTGGCGTCTCGGATTGTCAAGGAGATCGGCACTCCCGATCAGGCGGGTCGCGGCACCGGCGACGAATTCATCGTCGTCCTGCCTGATCTCGCCTCGGCCGCCGATGCCGCCCTGATGGGCGAGCAGATCCTGAAGACCTGCCAGGCTCCGATCGTGATCGCCGGCCAGCCCATCGACCCCACGGTCAGCATCGGCATCGCCATCGCCTGCGCTGGGGTTCTCCCCGATGAGCTGTTGCGGGACGCCAGCCTCGCCATGCGACAGGCCAAGGACCGCGGCCGAAACCGCTGTGCCTTCGTCGACGATGCCCTGGCCACCGAAGCCCACACCCATCTCCTCTTCGCCGCTGAGATCCAGCGGGGACTGCTGGCCGGGGAGTTTGTGCCCTGGTTCATGCCGATCGTCGCCTTCGACACCGGTGAGATCAAGGGCTATGAGGCCCTGGTGCGCTGGCTGCGAACCGATGGCATCGAGATGCCCCCGGCCGAGTTTCTGCCTTGTGCCGAGCGCAGTCGGCTGATCGTCAGAATCGATCTGGCGGTGCTGCGGCAGTCCCTGGCGGCCTTGAGCAAGCTGCCGGAGAGCCTCACCATGGCGGTGAATGTGTCGGCGGCAACCCTCGCGCTTGACGACTATCCCCAGCTGGTCTGCGAGGCCCTGCGCGCGGCTGGGGTGGCGTTGGGTCGTTTTTACCTTGAGGTGACCGAAACAGCCTTGCTCACCCTGACGGATCGGATCCGTGAGCAGATCCAGCAGCTCGCTTTCTGCGGAATTCGTTGGTACGTGGATGACTTCGGCACGGGTTACTCCTCGATCAGCCATCTGAGGGATCTGCCGATCGCCGGGCTGAAACTCGACCTCTCCTTCACGACCGCCATGCGGGCCAACGCTACCAAGAGTCTGAGACTGGCCCAGGCGCTGGTGGGCGTGGCCGAGGGGTTGGAGCTGGACACGGTCGCTGAAGGCGTCGAAACAATCGAGGAAGCGCGGCTGCTGGCCTCCCAGGGCTGGTTGCACGGCCAGGGCTGGCTGTATGGCAAGGCTGCTTCCCTTTAGGGATCGCCGATCAGCGCAACTCGGCGCAGCAGGTGGCAAACGCTGCGCCCGGATCGGCAGCTGCGCTGATGGGGCGGCCGATCACCAGATGGCTGGCCCCCGCGGCCAGGGCCGCCGCAGGGGTCATCACGCGCCTCTGATCCCCCGCCTCTCCCCCTAGAAGGCGGATCCCCGGTGTCACCAGGGCGAAGGGCCATGGATGGGCCGCCCGCAGAGCGCTCACTTCCACAGGAGAGCACACGGCTCCGGTGAGGCCGGCGGCCGCAGCCAGTCCGGCCAGCTCGCCCACGTAGCGCTCCAGGGGGGTGGTGATCGCCAGCTCCTGCCGGAACCGCTCGGCCTGCCAGCTGGTCAGCACCGTCACCGCCAGCAGGGTGGGGGCAGGCAGGCCTTCGGCCGCCGCGCCCTCCTGGGCGGCGGCTTGGGCGGCGGCTAGGGCCTCGCCTCCGGCGCAGGCGTGCACCGTGATCAGCTCGGCCCCCAGGCGGGCGGCGCTGCGGCAAGCGC
>JBBQIH010000038.1:0-12094 GCA_038324725.1 Cyanobacteriota bacterium
ACGTGGCCACCACCCTGGCCACCACCCGACTGGTGGTGGTGCGCCTGCTGGGGGGACGGGGCCATTGGAGTTATGGCCTGGAGTGCCTGCGCCACTGGGTCGCCACTGGTGAGGGCCGCCAGCTGCTGGTGCTGGCCGGCACCTCGGAAGAGGAGCAGGCCCTGGCCTGCCTCGGCAGCCTGGATGGCCCCCTGGCCCTGGCCTGCGCGGCCTGCCTGCGGGAAGGGGGCGCTGCCAATCTGCGCCTGCTGCTCCAAACCCTGGCGGCCCTGCTGGCCGGCGAGCACCCCGCACCGCCGTGCCCCACGCCCGCCGCCGATCCCCTGCCCCATGACTGGCGCGACGAGCCCGGCTCCCGGGTGGGGGTGATCCTCTACCGGGCCCTCTGGCAGGCGGCGGATCTGGCCCTCATGGAGGCACTGCTGGAGGCCCTGCGCGGCCAGGGGCTGGCACCGCGGGGCCTTTGGGTCAGCAGTCTGCGGGACGGGGCCGTGCAGCGGGGCGTGGCCGATCTGCTGGGGCGGGAGCAGGTGCAGGCGGTGCTCTGCGGCACCGGCTTCGCTTCGGTGTCGTTTGAGGAGGCGGGCCTGGGGGCCCCCCTGTGGGAGCGGCTGGGGGTTCCCGTGCTGCAGGTGCTGTGCAGTGGCCGCAGCCGGGAGGCCTGGCGCCAGAGCAGCATCGGCCTGGCCCCGCTCGACCTCAGCCTGCAGGTGGCCCTGCCGGAACTGGATGGGCGCCTCACCACCCGGGTGGGCGCCTTCAAGGAACGCAGTTCCACCAGCGACACCCTCGCCACCGCTCTGCACCGCTACGAACCGGACCGGGAGCGGCTTGACTGGATCGCCCAGCTCACCGTCGCCTGGACCAACCTGCGGCTGACCCCCGCTCCCGAGCGGCGGGTGGCCCTGGTGCTGGCCAACTACCCCAACCGCAACAGCCGCCTGGCCAATGGTGTGGGCCTGGACACCCCCGCCAGCGCGGCCCTGATGCTCACCTGGCTGGCGGAGGCCGGCTACGACCTGGGGGGGGCCGCGGATCTGCCGGTCGAAGGCGATGCCCTGATCCACCGGCTTCTGGAGGGCCGCAGCAACGACCCTGAGAGCGGCCATCGGCCTCCCCTGGCCCACCTGCCCTTGCCCGCCTACCAGGCTTGGTACGCCACCCTCCCCGCAGAGGGCCGCCAGCGGCTGGAGGCGCTCTGGGGGCCACCCGAATCCGACGCGGGTCTGGAAGGGGCTGGTGGCGGCCCGGCCTTTCCGATGCGGGGGCTGCGTTTCGGCCGGGTGCTGCTGCTGATCCAGCCCGAACGCGGCTACGACCGCGATCCGAGCCTCAGCTATCACAACCCCGATCTGCCCCCCACCCACGCCTACCTGGCCCAATATCTGTGGCTGCGCCAGAGCTTCGGCGCCCAGGTGGTGGTGCACGTGGGCAAGCATGGCAACCTCGAATGGCTGCCGGGCAAGGGGCTGGGGCTGTCGCAGGACTGCTTCCCCGAATGGGCCCTGGGGCCCCTGCCGCACCTCTACCCCTTCATCGTCAACGACCCGGGCGAGGGCAGCCAGGCCAAACGCCGCGCCCAGGCGGTGATCCTCGACCACCTGACCCCGCCCCTGGGCCGGGCCGGCCTGCACGGCGACCTGCAGAACCTCGAGGCCCTGCTCGATGAATACTGGGAGGCTCGGCAACTGGGTGGCGCCCGGGCCCCCCTGCTGCGGGAGCGCCTGGGCTCCCTGCTGGAGCAACTGCAACTTCCCGCCATGGCCCAGGCGGATCTGGAAGCACGGCTGGAGGCGGCCGACGGCTACCTGTGTGAACTCAAGGAAGCCCAGATCCGCCTGGGCCTGCACACCTTCGGCACCTTGCCGGCGCCGGCGAAGCTGGCCGAACTGCTGTTGTGCCTGGCCCGGGCGCCCCAGGCGGGACAGCCGGGCCTCACTCAGGCCCTGGCCCTCGACCTGGGACTCGAGCTCGACCCCTGGGCCGACCCGGAGGAGGCCCCCCTTGCCGCCGGCGACCGCGCCCGGCTGGCCGGCCATGCCCAGCCAGGGGGCCTGCTGCGCCATGCCGGCGACGGGGTCGCCGTGCTGGAGGGGCTCGCCCTGGCCCTGGTCAGCGACCAGCTGGCCGACCCTGCTCCGGTGGCGGCCCCTCCCTTGGGGGCCGCCACCGAACGGGCCCTGCAGCACCTTCGCCAGGCCCTGCTGCCGCCCCTGCTGGCCTGTGGCGAGGCGGAGCGCCAGGCGCTGCTCACGGGGCTGTCCGGCGGCCGCATCGCCGCCGGACCCTCAGGAGCCCCGACCCGCGGACGGCCGGACCTGCTGCCCACCGGCCGCAACTTCTACAGCGTCGATCTGCGCGGTCTGCCGACGGAGGCCGCCTGGGACCTGGGACGGCGCAGCGCCGAGTTGCTGTTGCAGCTCCACCTGCAGGAGGAGGGCGACGACCTGCGCACCCTGGCCCTCTCGGTGTGGGGGACCGCCACCATGCGCAACGGCGGCGAGGACATCGGCCAGGCCCTGGCCCTGATGGGCGTGCGGCCCGTCTGGGATGGCCCCACACGTCGGCTGGTGGATGTGGAGGTGATCCCCCTGCCTCTGCTCGGGCGGCCCAGGGTGGATGTGACCCTGCGCATTTCCGGCCTGTTCCGCGATGCGTTCCCCCAGCTGGTGGGCTGGTTCAACCGCGCCACCCGCCTGGTGGCGTCCCTGGCCGAGGATCCCGAAGACAACCCCCTGGCCGCTTCAGCCCGGATGGAGGGCCACGGCGGGCGTATCTACGGATCAGCCCCAGGGGCCTATGGCGCCGGGCTGCAGGGCCTGATCGACAGCGGGCACTGGGAGGAGCGCGGCGATCTGGGCGAGGCGTTCCTCAACTGGAGCGCCTGGCGTTACGACGGCGATCCCGCCGATGGGGCCAGCGGCGGGGCCATCGCCGCCACGGCGGACCGGAGCGGACTTGAACGGCGTCTGGCCCAGGTGCAGGTGGTGCTGCACAACCAGGACAACAGGGAGCACGACCTACTGGATTCCGATGACTACTACCAGTTCCAGGGCGGCCTCAGCGCTGCCGCCGAGCGGCTCCAGGGCCAGGCCCCGGCCCTGTGGTTCGGCGACCATTCCCGCAGCGAGCGTCCCCGGCTGCACCGCGTCGAGCGCGAATTTGACAAAGTGCTGCGCTCCCGCCTGCTCAATCCCCGCTGGATCGAAGCCATGCAGGGCCATGGCTACAAGGGCGGCTTCGAAATGGCCGCCAGCCTGGATTATCTGTTTGCCTACGACGCCAGCACCGGGCGGGTGCCGGACTGGGGCTACGGCGCCATCAGCGCAGCCTGGCTGGAGGACGGGGCCGTGCGGGAGTTTCTGGGCCGCTGCAATCCCTGGGCCCTGCGGGACATGGCCGAACGGCTGCTCGAGGCCCACCACCGGGGCCTGTGGGAAGGGGCCGATCCGCAGCGGCTGGAGCGGCTGCGGGCCCTGGTGCTGGAGAGCGAGAGCTTGGTGGAGCAGCGCTGAACCAGGCTCTCGCTCCTTTCAGGGGATTCAGATGTCGAGATCCCGCGCCATCGAGCGGAAGGGGTCGGTGTTGCCGGGTTTGGCGGGCTGCTGGCTGATCTTCGGCTGGCTCTGGGCCTCAGTTGCCTTCTGTTGCCTGGCTGCCGCCGCTGCGCCGGGCACGTTGGTGGGGGTCACGGCGGACCCCTTCATGCGCTGACCGAGCTCAGCGGCGCTCATCGTCTGGGCGAAGGTCTTCTTGACGGGCTTGGGGATGCCACCGGTGAGATTCACGGATCCCTTTTCGCTGGGCTGAATACCAGCCAGGCCAGGGGTCATCTTCTCGACCCGGGCCTGCATCGAGCCCACCTCGGCCACCATCTCCTTGTCCCCGGGGCTGTCGGCGTTGCCGGGGAAGGTGTGGCGGATCGTGTTCGACCGCTTCATGAACTGGACATCGCCAAGGCTGGTGGAAGCCTCGGGATCGAGGAAGAAAGTCTCGGCCTTGGGTTTGGCCTTGGCCGCAGCCTCAGGCTTGGTCACCGAGGCGGCACGGGAACCGAACAGACGATCGAACAGGCCCATCGACGCAAGCAGAAACGTGTCAGCAAACCCTAGCGGCCGCGAAGCACCAGCCCATGGGTATCCGTACCACAACTCATCAGAAGGCCCCGCCGTTCCAGATCCGCCGCGATCGCCTCGCAGACCAGCTCGGTGGGTTGCCAGCGGGGCTGCATGGCGTAGTCATACCAGACTTCGGCCCCGTCGAAGCCCAGATCCGCCGCCGCCGCAATCAGGCGCTGATGAGGCAGGCGGTAGCGGGCGGGATGGGCCAGCAGGGCCAGGCCCCCGGCGGCCCGGATCGCTGCCACCACCGCTTCGGCCAGCAGGGCCGGCCCCACCACGGAGGTGCCCTGCAGGTAGGGATGGAGGGAGGGATGCTCGGCGGCGAAACCCAGCCCCAGCACGTGCACGAGACACCCCTCCAGCAGGCAGCTGATTTCCACCCCGCGCCAGAGGGTGGGCGTCGCCGCGCCCCGCTGGCGGTGGTCGGTGAGGGCGGCGGCAATGGCCCCATGGGCAGCCAGGGCGTGGTGATCGGTCACCGCCAGGTGCTCCAGGCCAATGGCCACGGCCTCAGCTGCCAGCTCTTCCGGGTGGAGACTGCCGTCGCTGCAGATGGTGTGGCAATGGAAGTTGAGCCGATCCGGGCAGCTGTCGGCTTGCACCTGCCGCAGCACCGGGGTGAGGGGATGGCAGAGAGCTTCAGGCCGCAGCACCACCGCTCTCCTGCTGGGCCAACCGTTCGCTGCGCAAGCGCCGCCAGCGGGCATAGAACTGGATCGAGGCCGCCATGGCCACCACCATGGCCACCAGGAACCAGGTGGCGGCGCCGGTGGGGAACTGGTTCTTGAACACCACCAGCATCACCACCAGCACCAGCAGCAAGGTAGGCAGTTCGTTGAGGGCCCGCAGCTGGCGGCCGCTCCAGTGGCACTCACCGCGCTGCAGCTGGCCCATCAATCGGTAACAGAACCAGTGATAGGCGAGCAGACCGGCCACAAAGGCCAGCTTGGCGTGCATCCAGGCCTGTTTGAGCCAGATCGGCTCCACCAGCAGCAGACCCACGGCCATGGCCACCGCCACCAGCATGCCAGGGGTGGTGATGATGTTGGCCAGGCGCCGCTCCATCAGGGCGTACTGGTCCTCGAAAGCCTGTCGCAGGAGGGGATCCAGCTCGGCCGCCTCCCGGTGGTAGATGAACAGCCGGACCAGATAGAACAGCCCGGCAAACCACACCACCACCCCGACGATGTGGAGCGTCTTGAACCAGAGGTAGGCCTCGGGGGGCCAATTCACGGCCAGGGACTGCGGCAGCGTCATGTCAGGGCCTGGGAGAACCGGGACTCGCGTCGGATTGCCAAGTTAGTCGGCAGTAGCGGCGGGCCACGGCGGCGGCGTAGGCCCGGTCCACGGGCCCCAGCTGCGGACTGATGCCTCCATTGCGGCAATCCACCACGATCCGCTCCCGGTGGTTCTCCTGGTCACTGACCCGCAGCTTCAGCTGCCAGTGGTGCTTGGCACTGCGGCTGATCTCGTCTCCGCAGACCGGCCCGACGCAGAGACCTGGTGCGGCCAGTACGCCCCGGGGGAACCACGGCAGCAGCAGCAGGGCCAGCAGCAAACCAGCCCAAAGCCCAACCGAATTCCGATGCACTGAAGGCAGCCACATGCCTGACGTCATCCCGCCAGCTCCATCGGGGCGTCCTCCCCCTCGCCGGGGGCTTCAGGTCCATCCATCGGGGGATGGAAGTGCTCCCACACCTGCCGCGCCATCGCCGGTCCGATCCCGGAGACGGCGGCGATCTGCTCGGAAGTGGCCAGCTGGATGGCGTCGATGGAGCGGAAGTGGGCCAGCAGATCCTTCACCCGCTTCGGACCCAGCCCAGCGATGTCGCTGAGGCGGGAACGTTTCATCCGCTCGCCCCGCTGCTGGCGGTGGTAGCTCACGGCGAAGCGGTGGGCCTCGTCCCGCAGCCGCCGCAGCAGCACCACCCCCAGCTGGTCGGCCTCCGTGTCGAGGGGCTGGCTGGCGCCGGGCAGGAACACCTCCTCGCGCTGCTTGGCCAGGGAACAGACGGTCAGCTCTTCGTGCAGATCCAGCTCCCGCAGCGCCTCCATCACCGCCGACAACTGGCCCTTGCCGCCATCGATCATCACCACATCCGGCCAATCGCTGAGGCCATCGGTGTGAAGGGCCGAAGCACCGGCCCGGCGCAGGGCAGCCAGGTCGGCCCCGTCCGCCTTGGCCTGGGACCAGCGGCGGAAACGCCGCCGCATGATCTCGGCCATGGCCATGAAGTCGTCGGAATGGCCGGCGCGGATGCTGCTGCTGCGGATCCGGTATTTGCGGTAGTGCTGCTTGGCCGGCAGGCCGTCGATGAACACCACCTGGGACGCCACGGCATCGCTGCCCTGGATGTGGCTGATGTCGTAACCCTCGATCCGCCGGGGCGGCAGCGGCAGCTCCAGCAGCTGGGCCAGGTCTTCGGTGGCCAGTTGCTGCTGCTCCGCTCCCCGTTGGGCCCGGGCCAGTTCGAAGCCGGCGTTGCGCTCCACCAGTTCAATCAGGTCGGCCTTCTGGCGTCGTTGGGGCACGGCCAGTCGCACCTTGCGGCCCCGCCGCTCCGCCAGCCACGCGCCGATCAGCTCCTGGGCCGGCAGCGCGTGCTGCAACACCAGTTCCGGTGGAATCTCCACGGGCTCCACCTGGCTGTAGTGCTCCTCGACCACCCGCTGCAGCACCTCGGCCGGTGTGGCGATGGCCGCATCGGCGGTGTAGCCCAACCTGCCAACCAGCTTGCCGGCACGCATCTGGAAGATCTGCACCGCCGCCACCCGATCGTCCGCCGCCAGGGCGATCACATCGCGGCTGACGGAGCTGTCCCCCAGGCTCATCTTCTGGTCGGCGGTGAGCAGATCAAGGCCCTGAAGCTGGTCGCGTACCCGGGCGGCGGCCTCGAAATCGAGCCGCTCGGCATAGCGGTCCATCTGCTGCCGCAGCAGGGTGAGCAGTTCGTCATTGCGGCCCTGGAACACCATCGCCACCTTGCGCAGGATGCGGTGGTAGTCGTCGGAACCGATTTTTTCCTGGCAGACCCCCGGGCAGCGGCCAATGTCGAAGTTGAGGCAGGTGCGGTCGCGGTAGAGGGGCTGGGGACGCTGGCGCAGGGGAAAGACCCGCTTGACCACAGCCAGGGTGCGGCGCAATAGCCCCACATCCACATAGGGCCCATAGAAGCGATCCAACGGGCTTCGATGGCGGCGGCGGCGCGTGATGAAGATGCGCGGGTAGGCCTCGCTCCAGGTGATGCAGAGGTAGGGGTACTTCTTGTCGTCCTTCAGCAGGACATTGAAGTGGGGTTGGTGGTTCTTGATCAGGTTCGATTCCAGCGCCAGCGCCTCCGCCTCGCTGTCGGTGACGATGAACTCGATCTCACAGACCTGCCGCACCATCAGGGCGATGCGGGGGCTGATGTCGTGGGAGTTGCGGAAATAGCTGCGCACCCGCGCCCGCAGGCTTTTCGACTTGCCGATGTAGAGGATGCGGTCGCTCGCATCCCGCATCAGATAGCAGCCCGGCTCCGCCGGGAGCTCCCGCAACCGGGCCGACAGCCGCTCAGGCTGCAGGAGCAGCGGTCCGATGACCTCCCCAACCGGAGTGCCGCCCGGCTCAGCCATGGCGGCGCCTCAACCTCCGTACTGCCAGCCCGTGGCGGACAGTTCCAGGGCGGGGGCATCGCGGTGCAGGGTCGCCGTCTTCACCTCCCCCACGAACACGGTGTGGTCGCCATGGGCCACCTGGCCCACCACGGTGCACTCCACGGCGCCAAGGGCGTCGTCCAGAACCGGCAAACCCAGGGGCCCCAGACTGAACGGGGCCGCGTCAAAACGTCCGCCCACCCCCTTCTGGGGCTTGAAGAAGACGGCCGCCAGGTCCTTCTGATCGGCGGCCAACACATTGAGGCAGAAGCGCCCGCTGCGCTGGATCATGCCGTTGCTGGTGGAGTCGGCGCGCACCGCCATCACCACCAGGGGGGGCTCAAAGGAGCCCTGGGTGACCCAGCTGGCGGTGAAGCCGTTCAGCTCCTCGCCTTCGGCCACGCCGCAGATGAACACACCATGGGGAATCTTGCGAAGCAACGACTTCTTGGCGGCCGCGTCCAGAACAACGTCAGTCATGGGGGTGGGCGGAAGGGATGGCACGACTCTAGGAACCCGCCTGGGCCCGTCTCCATAGGCTGGGGGCATGCGAGCCCTCTACCCCGGCAGTTTCGATCCCCTCACCCTCGGCCACCTCGACCTGATCGAGCGGGCGGCTCACCTCTTCGACGGCGTCGTGGTCGCGGTGCTGATGAACCCCTCCAAGCAACCCAGTTTTCCCCTCGAGCGCCGGCTGGAGCAGATCCGCACGGCCACCGAAGGGATGGCGGGCATCGAGGTGGGTCATTTCGACGGTCTCACCGTGACCTACGCCCAGACCTGCGGCGCCCAGGTGATCCTGCGGGGGCTGCGGGCCATGAGCGACTTCGAATTTGAGTTGCAGATCGCACACACCAACCGGACCCTGGCTCCCCGCGTCGAGACCCTGTTCATGGCCACCTCAGCGCACCACAGCTTTCTGAGCAGCTCGGTGGTGAAGGAGGTGGCCCGCTTCGGTGGGGATGTCGCCCACATGGTCCCGCCGGGAGTGGCGATCGACCTGGAGAAGCTCTTTAATCGACAGGCAGCGCCGGAAACCCCATATGGCTGAAGTCCGTTTTTCCGTTCTCGACCAGCTGGATCAGCTGGAGGACATCGTCCTCGAAGGCAGCAGGATCCCGTTCAGCGGCGGACGGCTGGTCAACGAGCAGGACGCCATCGAGATGATGGATGCCTTGCGGGACGCCCTGCCGGGGCAGATCTCCCAGGCCGACGACCTGATCCGCCAGCGGGAGGACTTCATCGAGAAGGCCAGGCTGCAGGCTGAGGAAATCGTCACCCAGGCGCGGCGGGAACGGGAGCAGCTGATCAATGCCGCCGCCATCCGCCAGGAGGCCGAGCGGCAGGTGACGGAACAGCGTGAACTGGCCCGCCAGCAGTGTGAGCAGATGGTGCTACAGGCCCGCCAGCAAGTGGCCCAGACCGAACAGGAGCACCAGGCCCGGATGGCCCAGTTCGAGCAGCAGTTCGCCGGCCGCCGTCAGCAGCTGGAGCAGGAAGCCCAGCAGCGTCGCCAACAGCTGGAGCAGGAGGCGGCGGAACGCAACCGCCAACTGCTAGAGCAGCACGAACGCGGCCGAGCCCAGGCCCTGCAGGATCTTGAAGGGATCCGCCAGGAAGGGCTGCGCCTTCAGCGTGAAAGCCAGACCGAAGCCGAGCGCCTCCACGCCGACGCCCTGCAGTTCCGCCAGCAGACCCAGCAGCAGTGCGATGCCCTGATCGCCCGCAGCCGCCAGGAGGCTGCAGCGATCCAGGAGGGCTCCAACCGCTACGCCGAGCAGGTCTTAGGGGAACTCGAGGTGCGCCTCAAGGAACTCAGCCAGGTGGTCCTGGGTGGTCGGCGCGAACTGGTGCGTCTTCAGGGCCAGGAGACGGCCGCCGCCAGTCGCCCTCCCGAAGCACCGATCCCCCTGGAGAACGCCACGGTCGACAGGGCCCGCCGTGCCGCCGGCCGCCTCAAGCGTGCCGCCAGCCGGGGCCTGGCCAGCTGAACCCAGGATTTGGAACCAGGAAGGGGGGCTCAGAACGCCGGTTGGCAGGCCCCCACGGACTGGACCTGGCGCAGGACCCGGCCGATGGTGGTGTTCGGAGCCCCCGCCCCGGCGGAGACGGCGCTCACATAGCGGGGGCCGTCCGTCGTCTGGAGGACGCCGCTGATCGAGCGCACGCCCGTGAGGGTGCCGGTCTTGGCGAAGAACTGACCATCCAGGCTGGTGCCCTTGTAGAGATTGCGCAGCGTGCCCCGCCGACCGGCGATGGCCATGGAACTGATGTAATCCCTGGAATAGGGATGGTGATCCATGCGCAGCAGCAGGGCCACCAGGAAACGGCTGGTGAGTCGATTGGCGCGATCCAAGCCGCTGCCGTCAGCGATCCGGACACCCTCCATCGGCAAGCCCTGGTCGTTCAGCCAGAGAAACGTACGTCGGCTGGCTTCGGCCAGGTCCCAGGTGCCGGCGGCCTGACGCAGCAACACCTCGGCGGTGAAGTTGTGGCTTTCAGTGTTGGCCAGGCTGAGCAGGCCGTGCATCGAGGTGGAGGGCTCCTCATGCAGCAGGACGGCGTCGCTGGGGAGCGGCTGCCGCGCCGAGACCAGGGCCAGCTGCACCTGCTGACCGCCGCTCTGGGCCATGGAGCGGCGCAACAGGGTCTGCAACCGCGAGGCGGGATTGCTCACCGCATCGTCAATGGCGTTGCTGGTGATGGCCAGCCGGGTGATCGGGGCGCCGTAGGCGTAGACGCGATCCCCCTGATGCCAGCCACTCGGCCACCAGTTCTGGGGAGCTTCTTCCGCCAGCTCCAGCCGCACGGGGCTGCCGGCCGCTAGGGCCAGCTGGGCAAAACGCTTCAGCTGGGGCAGGGCCAGATCGGGATCCCCCTGGCCGACCATGCGCAGGGTGCCGTCCTGGAGACGCCACAACTGGGTGGTGAGTCGGTAGTCGGGGCCGAGCCGGTCGAGGGCGAAGGCGGTGCTGATCAGTTTCTGGTTGGAGGCCGGCACCCTGGGCAGGCGCCCGTTGACATCGGCCAGCAGACGTCCACTGCCGTCGGCGACGCTGACGCTCCAGCGGGACTGTTCCGACCCCAGGGCCTGGGCAACCTGCCGTTGCAGCAACGCACAGCTGACCTCCCCGGCCAGCCGCGGCATCCCCACCGGGGGCGGCGCCTCCGGCAAGGCGGCGATCGGCAGGGGGCGCAGGGCGCTGGGTGAGGGCAGCGCCGGGGCGTTCTGGGCCCAGGCCGCCGTGCCCAGGGGGCTGGTGCTCCCGGCCATCAGCAGGATGGCCGCCGCCTTCAGCGGGCGTTGTGGGCGACGGAACCCAGGGGACAGGCGGACGGGCGCGGTCATCTCAGGAGGCTCCGAGTTTCAGATCCGTGACAGTGCCGTTGAATCGGAAGTTGGTCCCCTCCAGCTCCACCGGGGCACCGATCTTGATCGTTTGGTTGCCGAAGACAACCCCGCCGCCGGTGCGACGGCCCTGGCCTTCAAGGACGAAACGCCCATCAAAAGTGCTGAAGGTCTTCTGGTTGGGATCGGGGGCACTCACCACTTTTCCGTCGGGGGTGAGGGTGGAGATGATCCGATCAAAGGGAATGATCTGCTTCACAGCCACGCTGCCGTGGGGCTGGTTGCGAATCACGATCGCCACCGTGCCCTCCTGGCGGATCTGTTGCAGGAGCTCCAGGGGGGTGGCGGCTGGGGCACCACGCACATCAACCATCACGGTGACGGGCTCAAGCGCCCCGGTGGCCTGGGCCACGGCCCCGCTTAGACGGGGACTCCAGATCACGCCCCCGATCGCCAGCAACGCCGCGACGGCAGCACCGAGGTCGATGAGACTCCAGGAACGGGAGCGGGGCGAAACGCTGGGCATGGGCACCTGAAAGCCAGCGAAGTGTACGCAGCCTTTCCGGGATGCACCAGCCAGGCCGGTGGGTCAGTTCTGCAGGTCTTCGATCATCTGGCCAAGGGCCCGCAGGTTGCTCCCCAGACCAGGCTCCTGCCCGCCGCTGAGGGCCAGCTCCTGCTGCTCGGCATCGGGTTTCTGCTCGAAGCGCCCGGCCAGCCGATAACCGTCGGGGTCAAGCCGGTAGAGCTCCCACTCACCCGGGTAAGCGCAGCGCAGGGCGCGGTCGGACTGGGGCAACAGGGCATAGGCGGCCCGCCAGCCGGCCAGGAAACCCCTGCGGCGCTGGCGCGCCACGCTGCCGATGCCGATGGCGGCATCTTCCAGAGATGAATTGAGCAGCACCACGCTGTCGCCGTGGCCGCCGCACACCGCTTCCACCAGCTCGTAGTCCGCCTGGCTGGCCCCCACCAGCAGCAGCACCCCCCG